>CBFGMW010000074.1:0-8958 GCA_965649925.1 uncultured Fluviicola sp. | reverse complement strand
ACACACAGCTGCATTGCAGAGACGCACAGACTCAATAACAGAGCCTTCACTTCGCTTTACAGATACTATCAGGCAGCATAACACAACCTCGCAGCCTGATAACAGAACCTCGCAGTTGTCATTACACATCTTTCCACATTCATAACAGGAGTTAACAGATGAGAAACACAACTGATCAGTCTTCATTGCATATCTTGTCAGTTCAATTGCAGGGTGTGTCACTGGTCATTGCATACTTCATCTATCGAATAACAGAAGTCTGCACCTTCCTAACAGAACATCACCGGACAAATAACAGAACCGTTTTTCCGGATTTCAGCTGTAGTAAAATCAGTTTCAGGCATCCGACCGGCGGAAACATTGTTTACTTTTAAAAGATTCAAACACTTAATTGAAAGATTACATCCGGATGAAATATCTCTTCTGTCTTTTCACACTAATTGTAAGCAGTAATTCCTTTTCCCAGATCTGGAAAGAACCCTTTGATACGTTGGGTTATTACGACAAACTGGAGAAATTATCCGGCGAAAAACTTGGAATTAAATCCTATTCGGTTTCTATGTTCGACGGCGACAACAATCCCGTTCAATTCGATTTCTATGCATTCGACGAGAAAGGTTTTTTAATAAAGGAATGTCAAGGAGTTTCTGCCGATCAAAAACTGGATACGATTTACTATTTCTACAATGAAGCCGGAATATTTCAGGAAGCAGTGCGTTCGGGACAAAAACATTCCAATGTTCAGCGAAATTTTCTATTTAATGAAAAGGGAAGGTTAACTTCTATTCAGTACATCAACGGAATGACGAAAACTGAGACGAGGTATGTTTATAACAAAAAAGAACTTTTGGATTCAATTGTCTATTCAGATAATGACTGGACCTGTTTTTATTATACTAAAAATGATATGCTATCTAAGAAAGTGGTTTATCGCAATAAAAAACAATACGAATATTTCAACTACACTTTTCCGGCTTACCAGGCAATTCGCTATGTCAATTGTTTGATGAAAAATGACACAGATGTTTATCTTCCATGCGACGAAACAACCGCTTATTACAACGAATTTGGTGAAATTTCCCGGCTTGAAATCAGAGATCATTCCGATTCATTACAACTCCACCTGGTAGAATCGGAATACGATGAATATGGGAATGTTGTCAAAGTACTTATTGAAGAACCAACCGGAAATGTGGAAACGAGGTATATCAGGGACAATAAAGGATTGTTGATGCGTGTTGAGCACGAGAAGGACGGGGAAGTTTATAATTATTCCGTGTTTGACTATGAGTATTGAGAGGAATACAGTAGAATACAGTGCTTCAGATAATGAATGATTTTAGCATGGATAAAAAACTCCTGAAAAGAACGCTTGACATAGAAGAAACACCTGAACGACTTAAATCGTTACTCATTCAAATCAAAAAAGACGTACATCTTTCTGAAACGTTTGAAGGAACAATTAATGCAGGCCGGATCAACGGATTCTACACGAACCTGGCATTAATAAACGGAATGGTAATCGGTGATGTCAAAATATCCGGAGAATACGATCTGTCAGCGGGAAAGGCTCAATTTAGAGTGAAACCAAGCAACTTGTTTTGGTTAGTTCAACTTTTTTGCCTGCTGGGCTTTTCGCTATTAGCGTACAAGGTCAATGCTCTTGCTGCAATGTTTTTCGTTTTTTTCTCACTGGTCAAAACCCTCATTTATTTGCTGGAAAGCCGGAGTTTCATTAATGAAGTAAAGAGAATTGAAAAGAATTTATGAACTGATACGTATTGTGAATGTAACAAAGGAGTTAGACCTTGAAAATTATTCCGAAACCAATAATAATATCGAAAATGAAAACACTTAAAATCATTACGCCTTTATTAATCGGTTTATTATTAGGCACTTCTGTTCATGCTAAAACAACCAATCAATTTTCCGCAACAACAGAACCGGATAGTCTGATCCTGAAACTTGCCGAAATGAAAACAGATACACTCGATTGTACGGCAGATATTTACTGGCAAATTGTACTGAAAGGCAAAGAGTACATTCCGAAACTAATCGATTGTTTTACAGATACCACACCAACGAATATATATCATGGTTGTAAGGGAGGAACGCTAACTATTGGCGAGTTATGCTTTTTCGCGCTGGATGAAATAGCAGATTTCCCGGCAGCAAGGGTCATGCGCATGCAATACTGCGTCATCGAAATGAAAGAAAATCATCCTTGTTTTGGTTGGTATTATAATGTTTTCGACACTGCCAATAAACCGGAGTTCCAGAAAAAAGTGCAGTTATTTTATGAGAAAAATGAATTCGAGTTTAAAAAACTTCCTGAGGAGTATCTTACAGATTGCCAGAAATCACTCGGAATTACGGGGAAATATTGTTTGAAGGATTGAACAGCTTATACTGAAAGACATAATCATGCTTTTCAAACCGGAATCACAACAGATTACTCAATCGACAGAATTAATCTCACTTTCAAAGCAACCATTTACGTGCGAAACCTGTTCTTAGTAGTGTAATCGCTTTACATGAAAATCTTACTCTCATTACTCGTCATTTTCTCTCTAATTTCTCCGGGAGCCTATTCGCAAAACATTCCTGAGCTAAACCACTGGTTTTTTGGTCAGTTTGTTCAGGTAGATTTCAGTTCCGGAACACCGGTAGCTTCTGCAGGAAGTGCTCAGGCATCGGAAGGTTCTGCAGCTATTTCTGACGAAACCGGAGCTTTGCTTTTTTATACAAACGGCGGAACGATCTGGAACGCTCAACACCTGGTTATGTTAAACGGCGACGGCATGAAAGGCGGTCCGTCTTCAACTCAAACAGCGCTCATTATTCAAAAACCCTGCGACAAAACCCATTATTACATTTTCACTACAGCTGAGGAGGGCGGATCTGACGGATTGCACTATTCGGAAGTAGATATGACTTTAGACGGTGGTTTAGGCGGCGTTATTCCCGGGATGAAAAACATTCAGTTATATACTCCCATTACTGAAAAGCTTACCGTTATCAAACATGCCGACAATAAATCACTTTGGCTGATTGCCCATAAAAGTTCTACAAACGTATATCTGGCTTATCACGTAACTGAAAACGGAGTGAACCCGGTTCCGGTTGAAAGTACAACCAGTGCAGCATCTGACAACGCCGGTGTTGGTTATATGAAGGCAAGTCCTGACGGAAGCAGATTGGTGAATATTGAGGCCCGTGAACCGTCGAGTATTAACCTGCTTACCACAAATAGTTTGACCGGAGCCATTACGCATGAATATAATCTCATTTCTCCGGAACAAAGTCCGTATGGCGCAGAATTTTCGCCTGATGGAAAGCTGCTCTATGTTACTTTCTGGAACAACCCCAAAATCTATCAATACAATATTACATTAAGTACCGAGGCACAAATTTCGGCTTCCGCAACGCTTGTTGGCACTAGTGGATCTGGCTCGCAGCTATTTGTAGGTGGGATTCAACTTGGTCCTAATGGAAAGATCTATGGTGTTAAACCGTGGCAAAGCTTCCTGATGTCGATTGAAAACCCGAATGTGATAGGTATCGGTTGTAACTTTGTGGATGATGCTGTTGCCTTACCAAGTCAATGTGAATACGGAACTCCGAATTTCCAGATAAGTTACCTCGACTATGATTGTGAGGACCCGCCGGTGGTAATTCCGGAACCTGAAGTTGTGGAACCAATCGAAATTCCGAATGTCATTACTGCGAACGGCGATGGTATAAACGACCTGTTCAAAATAAAAGGATTGAAACCCGGAACTGCCAGCCTGGTGATCCAGAATCGCTGGGGAAATCCGGTTTTTTCATCAGATGCCTATATGAACGACTGGAATGGGACTTCACTCGTAGAAGGAACATATTTCTATGTTTTGGAAACGAAAGGAACTGCAGCTGATCGTTATTCTGGATTTGTAGAAATCAGGAGATAATTCGCCTTAAATCCGCACAGTCTCATCTTTTTTAAGCTAACGGTCAGACCGAGGGTTGTATCGAAGTCGACATGACTTTTGCATTACTCCTCTTTCAGGATTTTCCGCAGCCACACAGTCGATTCATCATAACGATCGTATTCAGATTCCTCCTGGTACTTTTTCACCCACGATTGCGGAATAAGCGTCATGTTATCGTCATTGAGAGATACACCGGCAACTTTAAACGGTTTCTTTACCCCATCTACTTCCAGATAGAACAGGTTGTTTGCCCAGTAATGATGGATGTTTTTGGCATCAATATGAATGGTTTCGGGAAGTTTATACGGATACCAAACCGTGATTGCATCGTACGGAACAGATACTTCTCCTACCGGAATTTCCCAGTCACCATACAAACAAGTTGGATTTATTGTTCCTTTTATGATTTGATTGATCTCCTTTTCCGGAAGCGTGTCTTTCTGAAAATAAGTGGTATGAGACGTAAACATATTTTCTTCCATGACCATACTGTCTTTCGGAAAACGAACCGAGTACATCGTTTCATAATACTCTTCTCCCCGCGCCCGCTTAACAAGAATCCCATCACCAAATGTTTTGAATGTCAACGTATTCCGCAAACTGCACGGATAAGCAATTTCGTAGATTTTATTTCCTTTAATAATCCAGTGAACATCTGGGTAAAACCATCTGAAACCCGGAGTGTATGCTACATCTTCATTCACAAGCGGTGATTTCACAATTTGTTCAGCCGTAAGATGCCAGGTTCCCTGTAAATCAGAAGTTGTGAGACTGTCCTGGGCAAAGAACCGCGTTATGGAGAGGAATGAAATGAAAATCAGGAAGTTGTTCATGAGACGAAAAATAGGAATTTCTCAACGGTTTTGAACAAATAATTAAGAAAACGCTTGCCAATCCACCGTTGTCAAGCTATAATCTAAGCAGAAAATTGTACTTTCGGTTTTCCTAATAAATAACCCTTAATGACAAATCAATGAAAGCATTTAAAAAAGCATTCAGGAAGCAGTTAATCATCCTCCCGATTATAGCTTTAATGGTAATAATTGGAGGAATCATTGTGCATGAAGTAAGTATAAGTTCCTACCAGGAAATCTCAAAAGAAGAATTTGTAAAAAAAGCGTTCAACCGTTCCATTACAGATTATAACCGCTCGGGAAACCGGCTTGAGATGGAAACTCCCGATGGAAAGAAATATTTCCACCAATTCAAATCCGCCTCAGATCAGGATGCATTTGGCGATTCAATTTTAGACGAATTCGGATCATACAGCTGGCATGATAATCTCTCTTTTTACGAAGTTGGCATTCCCATCACTATTGGAATTATGTGCGGCATTCTATTGTTTAATATGGTTGTTATCCTTTGGTTTGTTTCGCTGTTCGATCTTCTGAAAAGTGAATTCGAAGAAAACCATAATAAATGGATCTGGTTCCTTTGCTTATTGTTTCTTCCGCTCATAGCACCGCTTTTTTACATGCTGATCTCAGCAAATCAGAAACGGAAACCAGTAGCTTGAAGAACAGCTATAACGTTCAGAGAGCGTGAATATGATTTGGTAACGAATAGCCGCAAATACACAAATAATTATTACCATGCCAACAAAGCATATAACTTCTGAGAGTAATCAGTCACCAGCGGAATTCACATTGTGGCTGGAATTTGAAGAAGTTGACCCGGGTAGCTGGGACATAGAAAATGATTTTTGCAATGTCGTAGTAACTTTGATGGATGACCGTAAGTACGGATTAAACGTATGGACATACCAATTCCTGCAAACTTCCGTTGCGTTGGATCAGGAAAGCGGAGAATCGTTAAACGGAATTTATCAAACACCACCCGATTTATTTGTGAAAGAGTTATCGCGGGAATGTATAGAACAAACGATACGTGATTTATTGAAAAAGGGTGATTTGGAGAAGGTGTTGAATGGAAGTGTGATTTCGAAAGAACACTAAAACAATTTATTTATTCGTCAGACGTTTTTGAATATCTTTAACAAAAAACTGAATAACCTAAATACAATGAAAAACTTATCAATTTTTCTTGCTCCCTGTTTTTTGATTCTGTCGGTTGTCTCATTCGGACAAGTAAGCACAGACTCCAGTTCATTCGGAATTCAATTCTGTAAAGAAGAAACCAAAACACTTGAAAAGCCGATCCATATGGATTGGGTAAAAATGGATCAAAAGCTTATTCAGAAGACTATCAATAAACTTCCTGAAAACGCTTCAACAATAAAAGAAATTCAAAAACTCATTCCTCATTTTTTAGACGGTAAAGGCAATTGTTCTGTTACCACCCGGGATTTGGGTTATGATATGAAATATATCATGCATAAAATGTATGGTGGGTATGGAAATTACCAGGTAGAAGTTGTTTGTTTCAACGATCAGGTAATGAAACTTCATATAAGCATGAATAATCATCAGGAAATCATCCATGATCATCTGGCAGAAATCCTTCAGGTACCGTTCGATTGTAAAGAAGGTGAGCTTATTTATGAAAAAACGTTCTCTAAGAATATTGAAAGTTATCAAACCATTAACGGTAATCTCTATTTGGATCTAAAAGACACGAATGCGAGAAGAATGCAGGCAATCAACTACTTTTCGGATGTGATGTCGAACGCCATATTTACAGAACCGTTTTACACAACACATTGGTCAGGTGGCGATATAGCAGGTCATTTGAATTACTTAATTGATAATAAAGACTGCGAAGGATTAAAGACCATCTTGTTTTCCGCTAATCCAACAGGGCGGCTTTTCGCGGCGCGGGCTTTGGTCTACATGGAAGATCAATTTTCTTATGTTCCTGATGAAAAGACTGTTGTTAGAATGCGGCAAACTTTGTTAAGTGCTGAACCGGTTAGAAGCGGTATCATTAGCTGCTGGGCGAACCAAATGAATTTTAGTTACCATGATGTTGTTGCTGGTTTTGATGCAATGCTTAAAGCGAAGTAAATGAGGATTAAAGAATAATCGACAAACAAAAAGAACCATAGGATCTTTGACAAAATACTTAGTAAGAATCAATTTTGTATCCTTTCCATTACAACTCACTTATGTCATTTATAAAATGCTGCAAAATGAAAATCATCTTCCCATTAATTCTGTTATTCTCGTTTCACTCAATAGCTCAGACAAATTCGACACTTGATTCTATCAGTTCAGAAGTAAAAAAGGTATTGGGTGAAGACTGGTTTTTAGTTCAGAAAGGAAATGGGTTTGAGATTTTTTTCTGCAGATCATGTCAGGAAAACTACTACAATTCTAATCAATCACTCAAAAATAGATATGACTTTTTTACTGTTGACAAAGCGGATTCCATTTCCTATTACCCAACAGTTAGTACAGGTGTTATTTCACCAAATCTAAGCGTTACAGAAAGAAAACAGCAGTTACAGAAGTTCTATTCTACCAATGATCTTCTTTCATTTGAAGTAATTTTAACGCCGATTTGGGACAAGGAGAAACAAGATTCTGTTCAGCGAAATAATAAACTGCTTGAGCAGGAGATTTTGAAAGACCCCATTTACAAAACAAGTATGGCTATTTTTTCAGATTACCGTTTCTGGCTGCCTGATGACAACCTCAAAGAACGCACTTCCAAATATCCCTTCTACTTTGAGCGTTTACCGTATGAATCCGGCACGCTTGATTATTCGATATTCATCATTCAGGATAAATCGGATTTCTTTACCGAAGCGTGCTACGTTGACAAAAACGATCCGGAGTACTATCTCAATACCAGAAATTTCCTTGAGTATGAAAGAGTAAAAACACTGAAAGCAATTGCTCTTGCTTTAGGAATCACCGACTTTCGGATTATTAATTCAGATACTGTTACGTCAAAAAAGCACTAACCTGAATCAAAATTTTTCTAAGCTGTGAAAATGAAATTTCATTAAATTCGGATCATGAGCACTCTTGAAATAAACACAGACAAAACAAAACTCAATGTGCCTTTCATTCATGCCTTCATCTCCAATTCCTATTGGGGAAAAGGAAGAAGCATAGAAACTATTCAGACCTGCATTGCAAATTCCCTGAACTTTGGTGTTTACCTGGACGGAAAACAAATTGGGTATGCCCGGGCAGTTACGGATTACGCGCAGTTTGCTTATTTATTCGACGTATTTATTGATGAAGTCCACCGCGGAAAAGGGTATTCTAAAGAACTAATGAAATATATTCTGGACTGCGATGAACTTAAGAGCATCAAAACCTGGGGATTAACAACCAGGGACGCGCATGGGCTTTACAAACAATTCGGATTTACGGAACTTACCAATCCGGAGAATTTAATGAGAAGAGTTTCTTCATAAAATCACCAGACAACTAAATCAGGCTTTATACGTTTCATATTCAGAAACTCCATTTGGATTTTCTATTTTTGAGAAACCTTCATAACTGGATACAATCAACATGAAAAAGATCATCGCACTTATAGCTTTTGCTTTTACAGTAATCACTGCCTCGGCGCAGGAAACTGAAATCATTGGAAATCATTTTGAGCTGAAAGGCAAAATCATCAATGATGTAGTTATGGCTCCTCCATGCGGAGTATTACCTTCTGCCTTTGTTATTGAATTTCAAATCCTGGAAGTTTCAGACGGCACTTTACCTCCCGGGAATGTGGGAATAATCTTTACTTGCCCCGAATTATACGGAAAAGACTTCTTTCAAAACGGAGAAACTTATACAATAACAGTGGCCGATAAAAATCAGGCTTCCAATGGCTGGTTAATCGCAAATGAAGAAGCGCTTGATAAATACAGTCTGCCAAACAAACTGTACGCGGTGAAAGCTGAGAAGTTAGATTAAGTTCCCCGGACTAAGAGGTAGTAAATTCAAAAACTACCACGAAGATCTTTGTAAGCTGGCACAGTTTGAGACAAGAATTGATACTATTCCTTTTTCTTGCCGAGTTTGAACCAAAGTGCGATAAGCCTGTAATAACCGGCAGAATAAATTCTCATGAAAAA
>CBFGMW010000073.1:0-8999 GCA_965649925.1 uncultured Fluviicola sp. | reverse complement strand
TAATTGTTTCATATTCATATTTGGGAACTGATGGAAATGAAATTGCGCCGGTTCTGCTGGAAGGAAACGAGATGAACGTAGTTTGCTATTTTAAAAATGGTAAAAAATCCATGGAGCACAAACGCATCAACGGGTTAATTGACGGAACGTATATTGTGTACCATGAGAACGGTGCAAAACAGGAAGAGTCTCATTTTATGAATGGCGAAGAGCACGGAAGAACCGTTGAGTTCTATGATACCGGTAAAACGCGTCGTGAAGCAGATTATGAAAAAGGATTCCTGCATGGCTGGAATGTCTTGTACTATGCAAATGGAAATGTGAAGGAAAAAGTACCGTACATTTTTAACAAAAGACATGGAACGGCGAGTTACTATTCCGTTGATGGAAAACTCATCCAAACAACAAAGTATTTTGATGATGCGGCGTTGGAGGTAAAGAAAATGTGATGGGCTTTAGTGGTAGGTCGCGACCTACCACTAATAGTCATTTAATATGTAAATCCAATAATTTCTCGCCTTCCAGGAAACCTTCCAGGTGATCGCCGATAGCAACCGGGCCAACACCCGCGGGAGTTCCCGTGAAAATCAGATCGCCGGTTTTTAAGGTGATGTATTGTGAGATATAGGCTACAATCTGATTGAAAGAAAAGATACAGTCAGCTGTGTTTCCTGTTTGGACCGTTTCACCGTTTTTCTTCAATTCGAAATGTATGGCGTTCTGGTCGAACAGGTTGATTGCCAAAAAGCGCTGACCCATTGGTGCACTATTGTCGAAAGCTTTTGCTTTTTCCCACGGAAGCGATTTTTGTTTTTGTTCTTCCTGAATGTCACGTGCAGTGAAATCAATCCCTAATCCAATCTCTTCAAAGTAATCTGATGCAAACGCTTCAGGAATATGTTTTCCTACTTTTTTGATTTTCAGTACCAGTTCACATTCGTAGTGGATATTGGAAGAGAATTCAGGAATATAAAAATCAGAACCGGCCGGCAAAATTGCGGTGTCGGGTTTCAGGAAGAAAACCGGTTCGGTTGGTAACGGGTTATTCAATTCTTTCGCGTGATCGGCGTAATTTCGACCTATACAAATGATTTTCATTGTTTGTTCTTTTATTATTTCCGAATAGCCTGTAGTGATTGAAGTATGAAATCTACTACGGGCTACTTCGGGTTAAATTTATTTTGTAATGCCTTCAATTTCTCTTCAATGCTCAGATTGTCCTCCGGAGCAGGTTTTTCATATCGTTTTACCGGCTTAGATTCCGTCGCCACAGGTTTCTTTTCCTGCTTGTCCGCCGGGGCTGAAGCTTTTCGGTTCAATTTGATCAATTCCATTTCTTCCTTCAGCACTAACTTGGTGTAAAGCGGGAAATCGGCATTCATCATCCAGCCAAAATAACCAGGCTCTTCATTGTCAACAGCAACAATGGTTTTTCCTTTATGCTTTCCGAAATTGTAGCAAAGTTCGCCCGTCTTTAAACGTGAAAGTCTTCCGGCAAAATCTGCCACTTCATTGGTGCTTTGTCTTGAGAATTCTGCCAGGCCTGAAACATCAACAGGCAAGTCGGAGTAGCGTTCCAATTGTGCTTTGAAAACATCCAGAGTCACTTTTGTGTCAACCAATGCATCGTGTGCGTTTTCCATGGTTTGATTACAGTAAAACTGGTAAGCCGCGGCAAGTGTGCGCTGCTCCATTTTATGGAAAATGTTCTGAACGTCAATGCAGTTCCGGTTTTTCAATGAGAAAACGTGACCGGCCCGTAAAAAAGCTTCTGCCAAAACCGGGATATCGAATTTATTGGAATTGTAACCCGCAAGATCTCCATCGCCAATAAAGTCAGCCAGTTCATCGGCCAGATCAGCAAATATTGGTGCATCTTTTACATCTGTGTCACTGATACCATGTATTTCCGTTGAATCAGCAGGAATTGGCATTTCCGGATTCACCAGGGCCTTATAATCCAATTCTGTTCCATCAGGCATGGTTTTCACCATTCCAATCTGAATGATTCGATCTTTTGTAATGTCTAAGCCCGTTGTTTCCAAATCGAGCATAATTAGCGGGCGTTCCAGCGCAAGTCTCATGAATAGTCTATTAATCCTATAAAATTAGCACTTCAAACGGATTACTCTGCTTTCAATTCAATAAACTGGTAAGGAATGTATTTTTCTTCGCTATCACGATCTGCATTGTACTCAGGACCAGAAACAACCACCGAAACAATTTTTACCGTTACACCGGATGAAATTCCTTTCGTTTTGAAATACCTGTTCAACTCACTCTCAATATTTGTTGCCCGTGATTGTGCCAGTACCTGGTTGTTTTTAAATTTCTTCGTCGGAACTTTAGAAGCAGATGAGTATACAGAGATTGTTATTCCTGGCTTGCCTTGTTTCAATTGCTCTTCCACCTGGCTGACGAATTGTCCCAAGTCACCGTCGGCAGTAGATATCTTATTAAGATTATATCCGTAATTGTGTTTGAACTGAAGCGGATTGAACACAATAACCGGCGTAACAACAACCGGTGTGTCAACAATAACAGGAATAGTATCTTTTTCTCCAGGAATTGTAACTGTCCAGTTATCTGTATCAATGATGGCGTTTCTCACAAGTTCTTCGAAATCGAGCTCACAATCTGTAGAAACATTTGTTTTATGAAATTCTTCTGTTCCGTCTTTCCGAGCGAAGATAACATCATAATCCCTGCATGGTTCCAGGTTCATGAGGTAAGAACCGTCTCTCAAACGCGGATAAGAAGTCAGATCGTGAATATCTGATTCACAATTGGTACATTTCAATGAAATAACGATGTCTTCCGGAAGCGGATCACCTGATTTAGTGGTGATATTTCCTTTGAGAATATGGCCGTATTTTCTGTTCAGATAATCGTTATTTACCTGGTAAATATCCTTGTCGCCATAGGTGTCGCTGCGTTTGGAAGTCAGGAAGCCTTGTCGTCCGTCAATGGTTTCAGTATAGAATAAATCATCGTCATACGAGTTAATAGGGAAACCTAAATTGATAGGATCTGTCCATTGATTATCGCGATCAATGATAGAAACGAAAATATCGAATCCGCCAATACTTTTCGGACCATTACTTGCGAAATACAATGTTTTATTGTCAATAGACATAAATGGCGCATCTTCATCAAACTGGGAATTGATTGTTGGTCCTAGGTTTTGCGGCTGACTCCAGGTCCCGTCGGGCAGTTTTACCAAACGGTAGAGATCTCGTCCTCCGTAACCACCTTCACGTTGCGAAGCAAAATAAATATTCTTTCCGTCAGGAGTTACAATGCAATGCGTTTCCCAGAACTTCTCCGTATTTACATCTTCGTTTTCGTAATGAACAACCTTCCCGAACTTATTGTTCTTGAATTCCGAATAGAACATATCACCATTTCCAACGATGTCCTGGTAAACGTAAATTTTGCGTTCGTTTGGGCTTACAGAAACGGAAGCCTCATTCTGGTCTTCACCGCAGAAATCGAGTCTTACGGGTTCAGTCCATTCGTTGTTGCCGTTCTTGTAAGAGACATAAATATCTTCCGGGTAAAAATCGGAAGTAGGATCGCGTTCAATATTATCGTCCCCGTTTTCCCATTTTCTGCGTGAGGTGAAATATAATGCAGATCCGTCGAATGAAATAACAGGAGAATATTCGGGAGCTCCTGTGTTTACAACGCTTCCAATGTTCACTACTTCTACGTTTCTTTTTTTGTTCAGGGCTAGTCGTTCTGCCTCTTCCAACTGTAGCAAAGCCACATTGGTTCTATCGTAGATTTCAGTTTTGTTAGACGCCGTTGAGAGAAACTGATTGTAGTTTTCTCTTGCCTTGCTTACATTACCGGTTCGATGGTAGCATTTAGCCAGGAAATAATAAACATCCAGCGGAGCGCCCGTTTCGTTCTTGCTTGTGGCATCGTAATTTTTTACAGCGCTGCTTTTTGCTTTTTCAAGATAGGGGATGGCATCACTATAATTTTGTTTCGCTTCGGAAAGAATAAAGCCCTTTCTGTAATTGACATTGTTGTTATTCGTCTCAGTTGTAAGAATTTTATCTATCAACCTTTCGGCCGCTGCATAATACCCAACTTCCAGTAAGCTGGAAGATTCCATAAGCAGTTGTTCATTGGAATAATTCGAAAGAATATTTTGCCATTCCTTTTCATTGTATTGTGCATGAATAGGCGCAGAGATAAGCAGAAGAAGTAGTATTCGCAGCAGTTGGTACATAGCACGAGGTAAAGATTTACCTGCTAAATTTACAATAATTTGAATACAAACAATCTTGCCTACGTTTTTAGTTATTAAAGTTTTGATGTGGTTACTAACAAAAAAAGTCGGGGCGAATAACTATTCGCCCCGACTTTTTGACTTTTTGTATTCTGTCAGAAAATTATTTCACAATAATAAATTCTGTTCTACGATTTTTTTGGTGAGCTGCTTCTTTCCCTTCAGTTGAAGGAATGGCTGCAATTTCAGCATCGCTTACTTTCAGTCTGTTTTCTCCGTATCCTTTTCCTTTGATTCGTGAAGCCGAAATACCTTTCGAAACAATGTATGCTGCAGAAGATTTGGCACGACGGTCAGAAAGAGCCGCGTTACCCTCAACTGAACCCCGGCTATCCGTATGAGAACCCAATTCGATTTTGATATTCGGGTTTTCTTTCATGATCTTCACAATCTTATCCAGTTCAACTGCTGCATCCGGTCTGATATCAGATTTGTTGTAGTCGAAGAAGATCGGATTTACAAAAATACTCAGGTCAGTTCCAAGATCAGTAGATACAAGAATAGGATCGATCAGTTCATCAATGTTGATCTCGTTTTTGTCACCCAGGTTAATTACAAGATCATAAGACATTGTAACGTATCCCGGTTTCTCAAGAACCAATTGCGCATTTAGAACGTTTCCTTTCTTCAGATCAGAAATAGTATCTGATTTGTAAGATCCTGGTGCTCCTGTAGTTGTTTCAACGTATGGTTTAGAATTTTCTTTGCTAACCAAAGTTACTTTTACGTCGCTCAACAAGGCTTTCGACTTACTGTCTTTAACCGTACCAACAATGTAGTATGGTTTGAACATTTCCTGATTTTCAACATCCAGGAATACTTCACGGTTGATCTCATCATATTCTTTGTTACAATCTGTAGAGAAAGATTCTGTGTAGAATTCTTTTTTACCATTGTCGTAAGAGAAGATCATATCGTAATCTCTACAAGGCTCAAGTGCGCTGAAAAACACACCGTCACGCATACGTGGGAATACTTTTCTTTCCAAACGATCGCCACAATTTGTACAACGTACTGTGATTGAAACGTCTTCAGGAAGTTGCGCTCCGTGAAGTGTTGTAATCTTTCCTTTTAAGACTGCAAGGTTCTTGGAACGCAAGTAGTCGTTTTGAACTTCGTAAATATCTTTTTCTCCTTTACCGCCTGTTCTTGAAGAAGTCAAATAACCGGTTAAACC
Organism: uncultured Fluviicola sp.; assembly: GCA_965649925.1. GTDB lineage: Bacteria > Bacteroidota > Bacteroidia > Flavobacteriales_D > Crocinitomicaceae > Fluviicola. The sequence continues at coordinate 3,522 of CBFGMW010000073.1, read as the reverse complement.
ATCAACTGTTGTTGTATAGAACAAATCATCAACTGTTGAGTTCAGAGGATATCCCAAATTGATAGGTGCCGACCACTCGTTGTTTTCATCACGAACAGAAACGAAAACATCAAATCCACCCATGGAAGTTGGTCCGTTTGAAGAGAAGTAAAGTGTTTTGTTATCAATTGCGATAAACGGAGCTTCTTCATCCATTGCTGAATTGATAGTTGGTCCGCAGTTTTGCGGTTCGCTCCAGTCTCCGTTCGGAAGTTTAACGATACGGTAAATATCTCTGCCTCCGAAACCGCCTTTCCGATCGGAAACAAAATACATGTTTTGACCGTCAGGAGTAACTGTACAGTGCGTTTCCCAGGCATCAGTATTCACTTTCTTCACTTCAAAATGTTCTACATCCTTGAATTTGTTTGAAGCAAAATCTGAGTAAAATAAGTCACCGTACCCTTTGGTATCTTCATACAGGTAAATTCTACGCTCATCTGAACTTACGGCTACTGTAGCTTCGTTCTGATCGTTCACACAGAATTCCATTTTATAAGGCTCTAACCACTCGCCATCGAAATCTTTGAAAGAAACGTAAACATCTTCAGTAGGCATGTTGTTTCTTTTATCAACGAATTCTGCACTTGTACTGTCTGCCCACAACCTGCGGGAAGTAAAATAAAGGGCGCTTCCGTCTAAGGAAATTACAGGAGAATATTCCGGTTGAGCGGTGTTGATCATATAACCAACATTTTTCAAGCGAACATTGCGTGGATTTTCCAGTTCTTTACGGGCAATAGCTGTTTGCTGCAGAAACAGATTCGAAAAGAATACGTATTCTGATTTGCTGTTCGACTCTGCGATAAAGCGTTTATAATTTTCTTCGGCTTTGTCAATCTGCATTGCCATGTGATATGCCTTAGCCATAAAGTAGATAGCATCTACAGGAGCGCTTTTTTCGTTCGCTGCGAAGGCATCCCAGTTTTTATCAACATTGGTAACGGCTGTTTCCAAATGCTGAATAGCAGATCCAAAGTCCTGTGACATTTCCAGATAAATAAAAGCTCTTCTGTAATGGTAATTAGCACTTGTTGGCTGATAAGTTAAAAGCTTATCACAAATTTGCGCTGCCTGAAAGTAATAGCCTTCCTGCATTAATTCCGAACAGGTTATTACTAATTGCTGCTCCGAGGAGTTTTTGAGCATGTCCTGCATTTTTTCTTTGTCATATTGACCAAAAGAAAAAGCTGGTACGAGTAGAAGTAATAACAGTAGGGTCTTCAATTGACTCATGGTTTTGTGTATTAGTTTTAAAGTAATCATTGCGTACGAAGTTACTCATACGCAATGATTTATAATTAGTTACAATTCTCTGTTCACATCAAATTGCTCAAGATAATCAGCTACACGACGAACAAATTGTCCACCAAGTGATCCGTCTACTATACGGTGATCATACGAATGCGACAAGAACATTTTATGACGAATACCAATGAAATCTCCGTTTGGTGTTTCAATAACTGCCGGCATTTTACGAATAGCTCCCAAAGCCAGGATAGCAGCTTGCGGTTGATTGATAATCGGAGTTCCCATTACGTTTCCGAAAGTTCCAACGTTTGTTACAGTGTATGTTCCTCCCTGGATGTCTTCCGGTTTTAATTTGTTGTCACGTGCGTTTCTTGCCAGCTCATTTACTGCTTTGGCAATTCCTGTTAAGTTCATGCGGTCTGCATTCTTGATAACAGGAACAATTAAGTTTCCTGAAGGCAATGCAGTTGCCATTCCCAGGTTGATATCCTTACGCTTAATGATAGTTGTTCCGGAAACCGAAACGTTGATCATCGGGAAATCCTTAATTGCTTTTACGATCGCTTCCATGAAGATTGGAGTGAAAGTCAGGTTTTCACCTTCTCTTTTCTCGAATTCTTTCTTCATTTTATTTCTCCAGTTCACAATGTTCGTTACATCCGCCTCAACGTAAGAAGTTACGTGTGGAGAAACATGTGTCGACATCACCATGTGGTCTGCGATCAATTTACGCATACGGTCCATCTCAATGATCTCATCGCCCGGATTAGGAACTACAACCGGTTCTTTCAAATTAGCAAGATTACTAAGAATACCTCCTGCTGAAATAGCCGGTGTAATAACTCCGTTTGTTGATGGAGCCGGAGTTTGAACTGCCGGTGATTGTGCCGGCGCCGAAGTTACCGGAGTAACAGCACCACCTGAAGTTCTTGTATCTAAATAGGAAATAACATCTTTCTTTGTTACTCGTCCACCTGCACCGGTTCCGGAAATTGTTTCCAGTTCGGAATGACCGATTCCTTCGGCCTGTGCAATGCTTCTAACCAACGGAGAATAGAATTTACCGTTCTCATTTGATTTTGGAAGAGGATCGTTACTTGCGATTGCCTGTGCATCTGCAACTGCTTTTTCAGCAACTACTACTGGCTCTGATGGGGACGCAGCGGTTGCTGAACCTGTAGAAGCAGGAACTGCTGCACCGTCAGTTGATATAATTGCTATCACATCTCCAACCTGGGCAACCTGGTCTTTTTCGAATAATTTTTGGATAAGCACTCCTTCGGCTTCTGATGGAAGTTCGTTATCTACTTTATCGGTAGCAACTTCTACCAATGGCTCGTCTAATGCAACAGAATCACCAACGTTCTTCAACCAATTCGTGATTGTAGCTTCAGTTACACTTTCTCCCATTTTAGGAAGACGAATTTCTATTTGTGCCATATTACTTTTATTCTCGATTATATTTTCGAGGACAAAAATAAAAGAAAAAAAATGATTTTTTGACGCTTATTGTGGGTTAGAATCCAACTTTTTCCATTTACGGAGAATCCACTGAGCATCAAGGAGGATATGATACTCTCTTGCGTACAGCAAATTCATTTTCATAATAAGCGATTCTTCTGTTACAAGTTCTTCGTTGAAAGGCACTAGAATCCCCTTTTTTAGTTTCGGAAGGTCCATTTCTTTAACAGCACTTTTTCCATAACTCACACATGTTATCCGAGATAAAACCAAATTAACGGCATTTAAGAAAAGTTGTTTTTTTGATCTGAAGAACCAGCAAATAATCGGGTAAGTGAGAATTAAAATGGTTCCGGTCAAAGTGTCAATAAGGCGTTTATGTCGTTGTTTGATCGGTTCACTTAACGCGTTGATGTTCAGAATGTATAAATCACCTGCTGTTTCAATGGAATTTGATCCGATGAGAAAGGAACTGTCGCGCTTGTGGCGCTCGTCCTCTTCGCGCTTGCGCGCCTCAGCGGCTTCGCGTTCGCTGCGGTCGACGCTTTCGCGCGAGGCTCGGGCATCGCACGAACGGACTGGAGATCACCTGCACGAACGGCTCGTCGCCGAACCGCTCGGCGATGCGCTGGGCCTGCAGGCTACCCCCCTTGGTGAGCGGGCGGAGGTCATCGGGCGCGGACCACCGATCGCGGTCTCCCGCTTCTGCGTGGCGGATCACGGCGATCGACGTGCCGGTGAGCTCGAGCGTCCGCGCGGTGGCGTGCAATC
>CBFGMW010000072.1:0-9010 GCA_965649925.1 uncultured Fluviicola sp. | reverse complement strand
GACTTCGACTCCGCTCAGTCAGCTTTTTTCAATTCTTTTGACTTTACTTAAACCAGACGTCGTCTATAATAGACTTTCCGGCGGTTTGATTGACGCGTTGAAGAATCACATCTTTTCCGAATTGGAGTTCTTCACGCATGACGGATGAATTTAATTCGATGATCAGTACCCGGTTTTGAACTGAAAGCCTGGTTGTTCGCTGAGCTACAGCTTTTCCCATCATTTCTTCCCATTTAGCCAAAACTTCCAGCTCATCGTATTTTTTATCCCACTGATATGCCTTAAGAATGCGGGAAAACACATCCTGCAAAGGTGCAGATTCGCCAGTGCGCATGCGGTCGTCGAAGCGTGTAGGGTCTTTTTTCATTCGAAGTTAATGAGGTTCGGGTTTATATTTATACTTGAAAAAATCCGCGTAACACGGTCTTCATCGGTGTCCGTTACCAAAACTTGTGCAAACAACTGGTCAGAAACCATACGCATAAGCTGAGCAACTCTTTCGTTGTCTAATTTATCAAAAATATCGTCGAGGAGCAACACCGGAGTTTGCTGCAAATGATCTTTCAACCAGGCGAACTGAGCCAGTTTCAATGCAATCAGGTAACATTTCTGCTGTCCCTGAGAACCAAATTTCTTCACCGGCTGATCATCTAACTGGAAAAGCAGATCGTCTTTGTGAGCACCAACGGAAGTATGTGTTGAGCGAGAATCCCGGGGATAGGCCTGAACCAATAACTCGTTTAGATTTCCCTCATTCATTTGTGATTCGTAGGCCAAAGCAACAACTTCTCTCTTATTCGATAAAACAGAATAGAACTGTTGAAACAGAGGCGTAAACTCACTGATAAATTCTCTTCGTTTCAAATGGATTTCATTCGCATACTTCACCAATTGCTCATCCCAAATCTCCAATGGCTCGCGTTGAAAAAAACCGTTTTCGAACTGATGTTTCAGCAAAGCATTTCGCTGATCGAGCACTTTATTGTAGCGCTGAAGTGTTGAAAGGTATGCGGCATCGAATTGCGAAATAATTCCATCAATCCAGCGTCGTCTTACTTCAGAGCCTTCTTTTATCAGATCAACGTCGTACGGAGAAATCATCACCACCGGAAACTGGCCAATATGATCGGCCATTCGGGAATATTCCTTCTTATTCTTTTTAAAGCTTTTCTTGTGTCCGAGTTTCACCCCGCAGTGCAAAACATATTCCGACTCATTTTTGATCCAATTGCCCTGAACCACAAAAAACTGCTCGTTGAAAGCAATGTTCTGCCGGTCGGTTGGATTCAAATAAGAACGACACATACTCAGGTAGTAAACGGCATCCAGAACATTTGTTTTTCCAATTCCGTTAGAACCAATAATGCAATTAACACCGGGTTCAAACAGAAGCTTCCGGTCGGAGTGATTTCTGAAATTTACCAGCGTTAACGATTCAATATGCATGGTGCAAAGATACAAAGAGGAAAAGAGGAAAAACGGAAAGAGGAAAGAAATTCAAAGAGCTAAAGATTAAACAAGGAAGTGCCTGATAGACTTTACTCCTTCCGTGTAAGACTTTTTCTCTTTTTCTCTTTCGGCTTTGCTTCCTAATCGTCTTGGCAAAATAATTGTAACTTCATCTTCAAAATAAGAAATCATGATCAAGTATTTTGTTCTTTTCCTGGGATTAAGCAGTTTAATGGTAAGTTGTAAAACACCCAAAAATGCAGACGGTTCTACTTCGGCAACAACGAAGGGAGAAATTTTATCTATCACACACGGAACCAGTTTCGGCATGTGCCGCGGATATTGTATTCACGAAGAAGAATACACTCCAACCGGCATTGTGAAGACAGATAGATCTTGGGACACCATTCGAAATCCGGCCAAAGTTCAAAATTTTAGTTTTACAGCAGCAGAGTTCAAAGTATTAACAACTGCTTTGAAATCAAGTAAATGGAACGAATTAGCAGAAGTAATCGGATGTCCTGATTGTGCTGACAGAGGTTCGGAGTACATTATCGTTACATCAAAAAGCGGAACCAAAAAAGTGACTTTTGATGCGTACACGGATGTTCCTGAAATTGCAGATTTACTAAAGTTACTTCGTGACAAAAAAACCGAATTAGAGCCTAAAGACGATAGGGAAATAAGATAAACGGCAATAGCCAAAAGTTAAAAGAGGAAAGTACTTTCCGCCGCGGCGGACTCAGTGGCCTTTCCTCCTTTTCGGCTTTCAGATTTTGAATTGAATTGAACTTTTCCGGAATTGGTTTGTAACAACCACAAATCGATTCTTATGAAAGCATTTTTCCAAACAGTTATTGCTCTGACATTTTCCACAAGTCTGTTCGCGCAATCTCCACTTGTCAATCAGCCGGTTGTTGGTAAAAACAAAGTTCAAATAGCTATTTTATTCGACACTTCCAGCAGCATGGACGGTTTAATCGAACAGGCAAAATCTGTGATCTGGCAAATTGTTAACGCAGCAAGCAAGCTCAAAATGAACGGTGAAAGTCCAAGGCTGGAAATTTCACTATACGATTACGGAAACGACGGTATCACAACCAGTGATTTTGTTCGCCAGCAATTTGACCTGATAAGCGATCTCGATTCTATTTCTGAAAAACTGTTTGCCCTCAGAACCAACGGCGGTGAAGAATATTGTGCTACGGTGATCAAAAAAAGTCTGACGGATTTGAAATGGTCAACTGTGCCGGAAGACGTGAAACTCATTTACATTGCCGGAAATGAGCCTTTTAACCAGGGAAAAGACGATTACAAAAAGATTTTGTTCGATGCCGCTAACAGCGGTGTAGTTGTAAACACCATCTACTGCGGACCGTATGATCAGGGTGTTCGCGAGTTTTGGTACGATGGTGCCATGCTTGCTCAGGGAAATTACTTCAACATCGATTCGAATAAGGAAATTCAACAGATTTCTACGCCTTATGATTCCATCATTAGCACTCAGAATGTATCGATGAATTCAACCTACATCTCTTATGGATTAAACGGGAACGTAAAAGGAAGTAAACAGCTCGAAGAAGACAAAAAAGCGTCATCGAAAGGTCAAAGTGCAATAACAGAGCGCGCCATATCGAAATCAAACTACAACTACAACTACAACAACAGCAGCTGGGATTTAGTAGATGCTTATAAAGCAGATTCGACTGTTATTTTGAAGTTGAAAGAAGAAGAACTTCCGGAGGAAATGCGGAACAAATCGGCAGAAGAAAAAGAGAAAATGGTGAACGATAAATTGGCTGAGCGTGAAAAATACCAATCAGAAATCAATGAATTGGCGAAGAAACGGGAGCAGTTTATTGCTGATGAGATGGCCAAACGCGCATTGGACAAAGGTGAAGAAGATTTGGGAACAAGTATCATTAAATCGATGAACGTTACGGCATCAAAAAAAGGATATACCACTGAATAACCATCCGGATAGGATCATATCTGAGAAAACTTGTTGTAATTTGCAGCAAGTTTTTTTTATGATCAGTTATTCCACAACGGTAGAGGCGCTCGATGCATTGAAGTATTGGTACGTTGAAGTTCCACCACATATTCTCGCACTATTACCTGGTAGAAAAGAAAAAGGAGATTTTAATCAGCGGCTAATTATTACGCTTGACAACAAGATCAGCTGGCAATGCGGAATACTGGCTTTGGGCGAAGGTTCCGGACTCATTACCGTTCAACAGAAACGTTTAAAAGAAGTTGGCAAAACATTGTTCGATGAAGTGCATATTTCTCTTGAAAAAGATGAATCCAAATACGGAGTTGAAGTTTCAGAAGTCTGTCTGATATACTGGGAACAAGTCCCTGAATCAAAAGCGTATTTCGACCTGTTAAAGCCCGGGATGCAGCGTTACATACTGAATCATATTTCACAACCAAAAAGTGAATTGAAACAGCTGGAACGAACACAGGAATTGTTTAAACGGCTTTTGAACTCGAATCCAAAAACAGTTACTTTCAGATATTTACTCGGGAAAGAGGATTAGTGGCTTACAACGATTTTCTGTGTAACCGCTTCGTCACCCAACACCATTTTCAAAATGTAAATTCCATTTTTCACTTCAGCAATATTGACCTGAAGTTTCAATCCGTTTTCCGCTGAAGGTACACTTACCTGGTAAACTTTTTCCCCTGCCAAGTTGTAAAACTCCAATACCGAGCCATTCAAAGATTGATATTCAACAGTCAACAGATCATTTGCAGGATTCGGATAAACCATAAGTTTGTCATCCTCTAAATTACAATCACCCGAAATCACATTTGTGAATGCAATTTCACCATCGTCCAACGTTTGTTTCACACGGTAATATCCAAGAACATTTGTCTCAGATTGGTCATAATAATTGAATTTCATAAAGTTATCCGAACCTACTTCTCCGTTGGTATAGGATTGTAAACTTTCCCAGTTAGCACCATCTCTGCTTTTTTGCAATGTCATTGTAGAAATATTGTTTTCTACCGGAACTTTCCATGAAATTGCTCTGAAATCATCCAAACATTCCACTAAAAGATCTGTCAATTTGAAGCCTAGCGGTGTACAGCTAACTCCCGCATCTCCTGCACCGGTTAAAAAGTTTAGGGGAACCGAAGTATTTGAATTACTGTAATTCGAAAAACAAATCAAATATTGCTGTCCGCCGGTAACTGCCAGTGGCGGCTCATAATTTCCCGGATCTCCGCCAGACGGAACAGATGCAACCACTCCCGTTCCTCCGTTATCCACTAAATTCCAGTTACAACGAACCGGCGCAATTGTATTTGCCTGAATAGCTGCACAGGTTGCTGCTCCGGAATAAGGATACATGATCCAATCGTAATACCCGGCCTGAGCTCCTCCTGCTCCAATCGTAAATTCCAGTAATCCGGAAGTTGCCACGTTCACAATCATCCAGGTAGAATTGTATTCTCCGACTAATAAACAACCCATATTGGAACTACCGGGATTCGTGTCAGGATTCGAAACAGTTCCGGAAGCAGGTATCTCATTAATCGTCCCAAAACCATTTGGGTCAATTTGAAAACTCAGATCAGTACAAACATTTACCGCTGCAGAGCAGTCAGAAGCAGTTGTTGTCCCACCTCCGGAAGTTCCTACAACACAAAGATCACCGAGCATAGTGGCATTTGAACTGAAATTTTGGATCCGAATATGGTAAACTGTTCCGGGAACTGTTGACATTGTTATTGTTTCTATTGCACTGGAACCACCCAAGTCAGCACATGCAACAGGTACTCCGGTTGCTGAACATGCTCCGGAAAAAACTGTAACTATCGGATCTCCGGTACCAAAAGGATCATAGTTAATGGTAGTTGTGGTTGAAGCAGCGGTGAACCAGGCCCAGACATCATCATTTGTACTTTCATTGCAAGAGCCGTCGGTAACTGCTGAAGTCCAGTAATTATTATTGTCATCCGAATCCCAAATACTGTAAGTACAGGAAGCTCCAGGAATTATTTCACCTGCGGCATTGTTATTACACAAATTTGTTTGAGCATGGTAACCACCAATTACCAGTAAACTCATTGTTAGTAGCAGCGATCTCATTACCTTTCTTCGTTTTCATTCACAATTCCGTCATTTGCCTTATAACATTTACTTTGCAGTTTTTGACGAATATTAGTAGGCGATTCTTCAATCACTGAGCACATTACATGCATATTTTGACTTTCAAGCAAAGTAACCAGTTGATTTTCCGATAATTGATCAATATCAAGCATAATCAAAATGCTTTCTGAATGATGATCGGTACGCGCTATCATTATTCCGGGCTGTTGTCGTAAAAATTGGCTTAATACCATATCTGAATTAGAATCATTCAATCCCGTAACCCTGGCCATGTAAGTTCGCTCTGTTTGCGAAAAACCGAATGGCACGAATGAAATTAAGGCTAGAAGGAGGAGGAGTTTTTTATTCATAGTAGTGTAATTTTGTAGCGTAATTTCCTCGAAAATAGGATTTTATTTTTAGATAACATTAAAATTTAACAAATTGTATTTATTTGAAAGGGGTTGAACTAAAAAAATATCCTGGCTTAAATACATAGTTGATTCCCAGAGTACTAATTGAGTTTCATACCCCTTATTTCTTTTAGGAATCCTTGTGAATCGGAATTTTTCATTCTTTATCATCAGGAGAACCATTAAATTTGTATAAAACAAAAACTCACATGCGCGTATACCTTGATAATGCAGCCACAACTCCACTTGCTCCCGAAGTTGCTGAAGCGATGATCCCTGTTCTTCAAAATGAATTTGGAAATCCTTCTTCAACTCATTTTTACGGTCGCCAGGCTAAAGCGCATTTGGAAACTTCGAGAAGAACAGTTGCGAGACTTTTAAACTGCGCTCCTTCTGAGATTATTTTCACTTCAGGCGGAACTGAAGCTGATAATATGGCACTGTTTACTGCTGTTCAGGAACTCGGCGTAAAACGCATTATTTCAAGCAGTATTGAGCACCATGCTGTTGGACACACCATTGAACATCTTTCTCAAACTTGCGGCATTGAAGCTGCCTGGTTAAAAATCGATTCCAAAGGTCATATTTCCCTGAAAGAACTGGAAACGCTTTTGGCGGACGGAAAACCGACGCTTGTATCTCTTATGCATGCCAATAATGAAATAGGAACACTTACCCCTATTCACGAAGTGAGTAAATTGTGTAGAACACACGGAGCTTATTTTCATTCTGATACCGTTCAAACGATGGCACATTATCCATTCGATATGAAGGAACTGGATATTGATTTCATTACCTGCGCTGCTCACAAATTTCACGGACCAAAAGGTGTTGGGTTCTTGTATACTAACAAAAAAGTTCCTTTGAAATCTTTTATTCATGGCGGATCACAGGAACGCGGTTTCCGTGGCGGGACTGAAAATGTATATGGAATTGTAGGATTAGCTAAAGCGCTTGAACTGGCGAATGAAGATATCACGGAGCATCAATCGCATGTTCAGGGTCTTAAGTCGTACATGATGTCTGAACTCGTGAATTTATTTCCGGATGTTACTTTTCACGGCGATACAGATCCTGCCAAAAGTTTATACACCGTATTAAACGTTTGCTTGCCCGGTACATCTAAAGCAGGCATGCTGCTTTTCACTTTAGATCTGAAGGGTGTAGCATGTTCGGGTGGTTCGGCTTGTACATCGGGAGCAAATAAAGGTTCACACGTACTGGAAGGAATTGCTGCTGATATGTCGAGGCCAAATGCACGATTCTCCTTTTCAAGATATACCACCAGGGCCGAAATAGATTTTGCTTTGGAACAACTCGCACTGATTTATGAAAAAGTGCTTGTTTAGCATTTAAAACTAAATACTATGAAAAACATCCTGCTACTCATTCTCGTTTTCGCTGCAACCTCTTCGAAAGCGCAATTGTATTATCCACCTCTGGTTGGGAATACCTGGGAAACGATGGATCCAAGCGAACTTGGCTGGTGTGAAGATTCTATTCTGCAAATGGAAAACTGGCTGGAAAATTCCACAACAAAAGCTTTCATTGTCTTAAAAGACGGAAAAATTGTGATCGAAAAGTATTTCGGAACTTTTACCCAGGACAGTTTATATGTCTGGAATTCGGCAGGAAAAACCTTAACAGCTTATGCTGTTGGTATAGCTCAAACCGAAGGCGATCTGGATATAGATGACGCTACAACCGATTATCTCGGAGCGGGCTGGACAAGCGCAACAACTTTCCAGGAAAACGCAATTACCATCCTGAACCAGCTTACGATGACCAGTGGATTGGATGACGGAGTTGCAGACCCTTTTTGCACAACGCCCGATTGTTTAGAATATTTAGCCGCTCCAAACACGCGCTGGGCATATCACAACGGGCCGTATACCTTATTAGATTCGGTAATAGAAAATGCTACAGGAGCCAATTTAAGCAGTTACGTTTATTCGAAGATCGGATCCAAGATCGGAATGACCGGCACATACGTTACAATTGGCTACAACCATATTTTTGTTTCAAAAGCTCGCGGCATGGCAAGGTTTGGTTTGCTGTTACAATCAAACGGAATGTGGAATTCAACACCAGTTCAAACAGATTTGAATTATCTGCAGGCAATGCGAACACCTTCTCAATCGCTTAATCCTTCGTACGGATATTTAACCTGGCTGAACGGACAAAGCGGTTATCAGATTCCAGGTGTACAATTTTTATTCAACGGACCTTTACTTCCGAATGCACCGGCAGATCTTTATGCAGCAGAAGGAAAGAACGGACAAATCATCAATGTGGTCCCGTCAACAGGAATGGTTGTGGTACGAATGGGAGCAACACTCGGGAGCAGCCTGATCTCAACACAATACAATGACACAATCTGGCAATATATCAATCGTCTCGATTGCGGCTTATCTATTCAGAAAGAAGAATTATCTGATTTAAAAATCGGGATAGATCAATTGCAACGAAATATCATGATTATCGGGCTAAAACCATCTGATGAAATTGAAGTAATCAATGCCTCAGGAGCACTAATTCCGTTGATAAGAGAGGAAAATATCTTCGATCTTAAATCAGCAAGCAGCGGAATCTATTTTGTACGAATAAACAGAAATGGTTATGAACGGGTTTTCAAAGTGCCTCTGAATTGACTATATTAGCTGATTCAGATGAGTCAGCACAGACATATATTAATTATGAGTTCCTGGTTTCCCAACAGATTGAATCAGTTTGCAGGAAATTTTGTGCAGCGATTTGCAGAACTGCTTGCAACCGAGTTTGAAGTTTCTGTAGTTCACACCATGGGAGATAAAAAAGTTTCAGCACTTCAATTAGTTGAGACAATTGAAAATAACGTTCGCATCATTCGGGCATATCATCCGATTTCCAAAAACAGATTTGTTCACTGGTGGAATCAGCGTAAAGCATTACGTACTTCTCTTAACCTTATTGAAGACGTAGATTTGATTTTCGGACATGTACTGCTGCCGAGAGCATTTCAGTTCATTCATGCCAAACGACATTTCCATCGTGATTTGGTTGTTTT
>CBFGMW010000071.1:0-9019 GCA_965649925.1 uncultured Fluviicola sp. | reverse complement strand
CGAAGTTTGCAGGATCGGATTCTTAGATAACCTGTAGTTTACACTTGTAATGATGAACTGATTTTTCAATTCTCTTTTGAAAACACTTTCGCGGTAACCGAACTTGCATTCCGGCGCGGTGAAAATTCTTAATTCTCCGTTCTCAATATTCAGTGCTTCAAGCGAAACAAAAACATCCTTAATTTCAACGCCGTATGCGCCAATGTTTTGCATCGGGCTGGCACCAACACTTCCGGGAATCAGGCTGAGATTTTCAATGCCTCCCAGATTATTGTTTACGGCATACATCACGAAATCATGCCACACAACACCCGAACCTGCTTTCAAAATGACAAAGTCATCATTTTCTTCAACAGTTGAAATTCCTGTTATCTCATTTCTGAGAACAAGCGCATCAACGTCTTTGGTAAAAAGAATATTGCTTCCGCCACCAAGAACAAGCAGGTTATTGAATGCTTTTCTATCAGGAAGTAACTCCTTCAGTTCTTTAACTGATTTGAATGCGGAAAAACCGCTTGCTTTAACAGAAATTCCGAACGTATTTAGTGTCCGAAGGTCGAAGTTTCTTTCAATCATGCCGCAAAGTTAAACGGAATTAGTGAATGGTGATTTCGTAAGGTAAACGCATTTGAATTCCGTTGAATTCCTGCAATACTTTAATTCTATCGAGCCACTCTTTCGTCATAATTTGCATGTTGTCATCTTTTACCGAAGCCTGAAGGTCTTCGTCGTTTGCCAGGCTTTCCAGCAGGTCGTCAATGGCATTTTCTTCAACAATAGGATAATAGCGAATCTTTGGCTTTTTCACTTTGGCAATTTGAATGGCATATGCGATAGCGTCATTCAATCCGCCCATCTCATCAACTAAACCGTTCTTCAAAGCATCTTCACCTGTCCAGACTCTTCCGCGCGCTAAACGTTCCACTTCTTGCAGACTCATTTTTCTTCCGTCAGCCACACGTTGTTTGAATTGTAAATAGATATCATCAACGCCTATTTGCACCATTGCCAGTTCTTCCGGTGTTAGTCTTCTGTTCAGGCTTAAAACAGCATGAGAATGGGTTTGAACACGATCGAATGTTAAGCCAAGGTTGTTTTCAAGCAGGGCTCCCGTATATGGAATAGTTCCGAAAACTCCGATAGAACCTGTTATAGTGCTTGGCTCGGCAAAAATGTAATCTGCAGCCGTAGAAACGTAATATCCGCCCGAAGCAGCGACATCTCCCATAGACACAATTACTTTTTTGACTTTTGCAGTCAAATTCACTTCTCTCCAGATTTCTTCAGATGCCAGGGCACTTCCACCCGGACTATTTACTCTGAAAACAACAACTTTTACGTTCTTATTGTTTCTTACTTCTTTGAAATAACGACAAACTCTGGTTGAAGAAAACTCGTCTCCGTTAACGGATATTCCACCTTCCGCAACAATAACTGCTACCTGGTTGCGGGTTTCATCGCTGTAACCTTTCTGGGTATCTTTAAACTTCGATTTTGCATAATGTTCGAATGTTTCCATTTGGGCCAGATCGTCAATTCCGGCTTCTTTTTCAATAATTGCCGCAACTTCGTCTTCATAGTAACTGGCATCAATCAGTCTTTGGTTTACGGCATCTTCAACTGAACGAATCGTTGCGTTTTCTGCAAGCGTATTCAGTTTTGCAACACCAATTTTCCGGCTTTTTGAAATATCCATAGAAATAGTATTCCAGATCGAAGTTAAATATCGGTTCACCTGTAGGCGGCTTGAATCACTCATGTTTTCTCTGAAAAAAGGTTCCACAGCACTTTTGAAATCGTTATTGGAGCCTTTGATAATCTGCATTTCCAACCCAACCTTGTCAAATAGTTTTTTGTAGAAAGTTAGCTCTGCTCCTAAGCCGAGAAACTCCATATTAGATCCTTTGAAACCGTAACATTTCTTAGCTGCCGAGGCAATATAATATTGCTTTTGGGTAATTACTTCACCGTGCAGGTAGGCAATACAGAATTTTCCCGAAGATTGAAAATCGGTAATTGCGTTCCTGATTTCTCTCGCGGTTGAATAACCACAATTCACATTGGCCAGATCAAGGTAAATTCCTTTAATACGGTTATCTCCTTTAGCTTCCTCAAAGCCGTTCAAAATGTCTGCAAGACCAATTTTTGAATCAATGCTTATGGCAGTTCTGTCAAGTTTACTGGAAGTCCGGTCTGCAATTTGTCCGCTTAGTTTTAATCGCAGTACAGTTCTGTCCTTTGAAACTTCCCCGGATGACAACGAAGAAAAAACAGCAAGCCAGAAAATCCATCCGATTATAGAAAGTAGAATTCCTGAAAGGAGTGAGGCCCAGAAAATGCGCCAAAAAGATACTTTAACAGTTGTAGTCATAAAGCGAACCAAATTGAGTGAGTTAACAAATATAGCCAACAGATTAAACTTGCTGTGGAAATCTGATTTTGTTCACATTAATTGTGAGTCATATTTCAGTATTTTTGAGCTATGAAGGGTGTTTATCTGGGGCTTGGAACCAATTTGGGAAATCGGCTGGAGAATTTGGTCGCTGCTGTTCGTCAGCTTGAAGCAAACGGATTGAAAGTGCTGAAGTATTCCTCTGTTTATGAGACTCCGCCATGGGGTTTTGAAACCAAATCGTCATTCTATAATATGGCTGTTGAAGTTGATTGCCGTATAGAGCCTTCTGAGCTGCTCGAAGTGACACGGGGAATAGAAGAATTCCTGGGGAGGGAGGCGAAAACTTTGGAGGGCTACCAATCGCGAATTATCGACATAGATATCTTATTTGTCGACACAAAAGTTATAAACACTGATGAACTGAATGTGCCGCACAAATTTTTTGATAAAAGAAAGTTCGTTTTGGTGCCGATGAATGAACTCAATCCCTTATTTATTAACGTTTTGACGAATCGAACAATGGAATGGCATTTGTTGAACTGCTCTGATTCGGGTGAAGCGCGTTTAGCAGTTACAAACATTGACTTTGCAAAGAAATTGTAAACAGTTTAAGGACTAAAGAAAAAATGATTATTATTGCACGGAATTTTTATTTAATCGAATAGAAACTAACAATTGAATATGAAAAAGCAAAGTATCAAAGGTTTAGCTTTATTAGCTGTAGCTGGATCGGTTGTTTCAAGTTGTGATTTACTGAAGGATGTTACATATACTGTAACCCCTTGCCCTCTTGAAATGCACGCTGACAGTGTACGAGTTAACATTGAAGTTAAATTACCGGAAAAAGGAATTAAGAAGAAAGCATCTGCTGAAATTACCCCGATGTTGGGTAATACTGCATTGAAGCCTGTAACTATTCAGGGGGAAAAAGCAACTGGAAACGGAAACGTTATTCAATACAAACCAGGAGGAACTGTTAAGTACTCTGACGTTGTTGCTTACAAACCGGAGTTCGAATACACAGTGTTGAGAGCTACTGGTAAAGTTTACAAAGGTGGTAAAGAAAAAGAAGGTAAGTTCGAGGACACAACGATTTGCCAAGGAACAATCATCACTCCTTACCTGGTAAACAAAGATTTCCGTGTTATTTACGCAAAAGACAACTTTAAGCGTGTTACTGAACAAAGTACTGTTGCTCAGATTAACTACGAACAAGGGAAATCTGAAGTTCGTAAAAACGAGTGGAAAGATAAAGATATCGTTGATTTAGGTGCATGGTTGACAGCAGCTCAGGCTAATCCGAAAATCAACATTAAATCTATCAGCATTACAGGTTTTGCATCTCCTGAAGGTGAAGAAGACAAAAACAACACTTTGTCAACTGACCGTTCTAACACTGCAAAAACTGCAACAATTGAGTTGGGTAAAAAATCTAAGAATGATAAAGTTCAAACAGAGATTTACAGCTTAAATGCAAAAGGTGAAGATTTAGTTGGATTCAGAAAAGAATTAGAGAAAAACACGAAAATCAAACAAGAAGATAAAGATTTGATCTTGCGTATTATCGATATGTCTACTGACAACGCTACTAAAGAGAAAGATATGCGTAATCTTGGTAAAGTATTTACTGAGTTAGACAAAGAGATCTTCCCTTTGTTGCGTCGTTCTGAAATGGTTGTTGTTTACGATTTGACAGGTTATTCTGACGAAGAGTTGAAATCAATCTCTGTTTCTGATCCGCAAAAATTGACTTTAGAAGAATTGTTATTCACTGCCTCTTTAACGGAAGATGTAAACGAGAAATTGCGTTTATACCGTGAGGCTGAGAAAAAAGATGCTAAAGATGAGCGTGCTGCGAACAATGTTGGAGCTGCCTTGTACCAATTAGGAAAAGTTTCTGAGGCTAAATCTCAATTTGAGAAAGCAAACGGATTGAAAGATAACCAAATCACTAAAAACAACTTAGGTGCTGTTGCTGGTGTAAACGGAGATCGTGCAAAAGCTACTCAACTGTTAGCGCAAGCTGGCGGAGCTCCTGAGACAAAATACAATCAGGGTGTTATTGCTGTTCAAAACGGTAAATACAACGAAGCACTTGCTCTTTTTGGATCTGAAAGCTGTTTCAACAAGGCATTGTGTCAATTATTGCAAGATATGCCAGGAGTTGTTGAAGAAACAATTGACGCTTCTAATGATAAGGAAACAGGTCAAGGTTACTACTTGAAAGCAATTGCTGCTGCTCATAACAATAACTTGACTAAAGTCGTTGATAACTTGAAAAAAGCAATCGCTAAAGATGCTGCATGGAAAGCTAAAGCTGCTAAAGATCGTGAGTTCTTGAAGTATGAGAATGAAACTTCTATGTCTTTCATTAAGTAATTAGAATTACTCAATATAGAATCCCGTCTGCCTCTGGTATGACGGGATTTTTTTTATTTTTATAAAATGATGAAAGCCCCTTTGTTTTTAAGAGCAAAACACTGGCAAATCTTTGTGCCGGCGGTTGTTATTCCTTTTGTTACAATGATTGTATTTATGGTTGTTGTTGTTTCTACTGTAGTGACTTCCGGAGGTCCTGAGGGGCTGAAAGATTTGATGTGGATAAATTATTTTATGCCAATTGTCGCCATTCTGTCTGTGGGAACTCAGTTGTTATGGATGTGGAATGTAGCTGTTAACCTGCGTAGATATATCTTGATAGAAGGAAGAAAAACACGATTGAATCTTTTTAAACTGACATTCTTTCTTCCGCTTGTCTATATAAGTGTTATGCCTTTTTTGTTTATGGATGATTTCGCAAATTTCCAGCCTGGTCATCGTCCTCCGTCTTCTTTCTTTATTACGTTAATTTTAATGGGAATTATTGGTAATTTCTCTATGATGTTTTGTTTCTTAAACAACAATTATGTAGTTGCGAAAACGATTAAAATGGCAGAATTGCAGCGTCAGGTTACTTTTGGAGATTTTGTGGGCGATTTCTTTTTCCTACTGATATTTCCGGTTGCTATTTGGTTCTTACAGCCAAGGATTAATCGAATTGTGAATGGGGAAACGGAAGAAAAGAAAGTGTGGGTTGTAAGTCCTCCTGAGAAGGATTTACTGGATTTTTAAGGCTTGAAGCGGATAAGATTACCGCGTGCTTTACCTCTTAAATGAATGTGAAATCTACACGCCTGTTCTCTTGTCGGCCAACGCTTGTGGAATTATCTCCTTTAGGATTTGTTTCTCCCTTAAAATCTATTACAATGCGGTCGGGAGCTAATCCTGCTGCCACGAAATAATCAATCAAAGCTTTGGCTCTTCGTTCCGAGAGATCTATATTGTAACTATTCGGGCCGTCAGAATCTGTATTTCCAATAACCTTGATTCGGAGGTCCGAATGTCCGTCAACAACATGAACCAGTCGATTCAAATAGGCGAAATATTCCGGTTTGATCTCTGTTTTGTCGAAGTCGAAATAAATTGCCTGGAAAACGAAATTCTTACGCTCAAGTGCTCTGATTTCAGGGGCTTTTCTATTGTGTGTCACGTCGTCTTTAAAGAATTTACTCCAGGCCTGGTAAGCTGTTTTTGTTGCTCCGCTTTCAATTGGAGTGGTGTTTCTGTAGCAAATGATTTTTCCAATATTTCCCCTGCATTCAGTACTGATAAATGTGCCGGTCAGGTAGCCGGTTGAGTCGGTGTATTCCAAAGTGAAATCGAGGTTGCACCAGCGGTTTCCTGAAATGTCTTTTTTTTCAACAACTTGTGTTTGCTTCAGTGTTGCTTTGTTTCCCGTAATTTCTCCTGTCAGATTTTTAATGGAGTATCCTTCTTTATTGATGATTTCTTCGCGTGTTTTTGCAACAAATTTTCCATCCGGTTTGAATTCGAAGTATATAATCCGGGCCTGGTCAACAGTTTCGCCGTTCTTCATTAAGAACCCCTGCCAGTTTCCTGTGATTTGCGTAAAACAGGAAAAACTGGTGAGTAAAAACAGGACGATAAATGTGTGTTTCATTATTGAATTGTTTGTGAGGCGTGTGTTGCTAAAAGCCTTCACTATGTATTAATCGTATTAAGGAAAAAAAAGTTCCATTTTTGTGCTAAAAATAAAATCCAGACTAAGTAGATTAAACGTAAGTTTGCTTCACTTAGTTTATATAAAATAACTATCATGAATAAATTTGTTACGTACGCACTGGGTTTGTTTTTACTGGTTGCTAATATTTCCTGTGCTCAGGATTCGGGTTTTTATAGTTTAAAGGCGAAAACAATTACAGGCGAAGAATTTTCCTTTTCTTCATTAAAGGGAAAAAAGGTTATGGTCGTTAATACCGCTTCCGAATGCGGGCTGACTCCTCAATACGAGCAATTGGAAGCTCTGTACCATGCTTACAAAGACAGTAACTTTGTGATTATCGGTTTTCCGGCGAATAACTTTATGTCGCAGGAGCCAGGTTCTAATGAAGATATCGCTTCATTTTGTAAGAAGAATTACGGAGTGAGTTTTCAGATGATGTCGAAAATTTCGGTGAAAGGAAAGGATATAGATCCTGTGTATGAATACCTGACTCAGAAAAAACTGAATGGTAAAGAGGATAGTGAGGTAAAGTGGAACTTTCAGAAATATTTGTTTGATGAAAAAGGGGAGTTAGTGCGCGTTGTTGAACCGCGAACTTTGCCTAATGAAGCATCAATTGTGGAATGGATTACGAAATAGTTCACAACGTTAATATTTTGTTGATAAAACGGTCCGCTCCAGGTGGATCGTTTTTCGTTAGAACCCTTTAAAAATGCTATATTTGTTACGCTTTGTCGTCCGACAGGCATTGAACTAAGATTATGAGTCAAGAAAAAAACAATCAAGATTATTCAGCTGATAATATTCAGGTATTAGAAGGGTTAGAAGCAGTACGTAAACGTCCTGCCATGTATATTGGTGATGTAGGTGTAAAAGGACTTCATCACTTGGTGTACGAGGTAGTCGACAACTCTATTGATGAGGCGTTGGCTGGACATTGTGATACAATTGGTGTTTTCATTAATGAAGACAACTCGATAACCGTAAAAGATAACGGTCGTGGGATTCCTACCGGAATTACGAAGAAAGAAGGCATCTCGGCTTTGGAGATCGTAATGACTGTGCTTCACGCTGGTGGTAAATTCGACAAAGACACGTATAAAGTTTCCGGAGGTTTGCACGGTGTTGGTGTTTCTTGTGTGAATGCTTTGTCAACACATTTACACGCTGTGGTTCACCGTGACGGTAAAGTGTTTGAGCAGGAATACAGTATCGGAAAGCCGCTTTATCAGGTTCGTGAAGTTGGAAATTCGGATATCCACGGTACGTTTGTGACGTTCAAGCCAGATGGAACAATCTTCGAGTTTACGGAATTCAATTTCGATACTTTGGCAGCACGTATGCGTGAATTGGCCTTCCTGAACAAAGGAATTAAAATTACGCTTACGGATAATCGCGACGTTGATGACGACGGAAAAGTGCGTGAAGTATTGTACTATTCTGAAGGTGGATTACGCGAGTTTGCTCAGTATTTGGACCGTAACCGCGAGCCGTTAATTACAGATGTGATTTATTTCGAAGGTGAACGCGAAGGGATTCCGGTTGAAGTTGCTTTGACTTACAATACTTCGTATACCGAGAACATTCAGGCTTACGTAAATAATATCAATACTCACGAAGGTGGTACGCACTTGTCTGGTTTCAGACGTGGTTTGACCAATACGTTGAAAAAATACGCTACGGACAGCGGAATTTTAGCGAAAGAAAAAATCGAGATAGATGGCGATGATTTCCGTGAAGGATTGACAGCTGTTGTTTCCGTGAAAGTTCAGGAGCCGCAATTTGAAGGTCAGACCAAAACGAAATTAGGAAACCGTGAGGTAACTGCTCCGGTTTCTCAAGCTGTTTCTGAGATGCTAGCTATCTATTTAGAAGAGCATCCATCAGAAGCGAAAATGATCGTTGAGAAAGTGATTCTTGCTGCTCGTGCGCGTCATGCTGCACGTAAGGCTCGTGAAATGGTTCAGCGCAAGAATGTAATGTCAGGTTCTGGTCTGCCGGGTAAATTAGCCGATTGTTCTGAAAAAGATCCTGCTTTGTGTGAGATCTACTTTGTCGAGGGAGATTCGGCGGGTGGAACGGCTAAACAAGGTCGTGACCGTCACTTTCAGGCAATTATGCCGCTTCGTGGAAAGATCCTGAATGTTGAAAAGGCAATGCAGCACAAAATCTTCGAAAACGAAGAGATTAAGAATATTTATACTGCTCTTGGAGTAAGAATCGGAACAGAAGAAGATTCGAAAGCTTTGAACCTTGAAAAATTACGTTATCACAAGATCATAATCATGTGTGATGCCGATGTGGATGGTTCGCATATCGAAACTTTGATCCTTACGTTCTTCTTCAGATACATGAAAGAACTGATCGAAAACGGGTACATTTATATCGCAACTCCACCGCTTTATCAGGTGAAGAAAGGAGCGAAATCAGATTACGCGTGGAACGAAGATCAGCGAGATCGTTTGATCAACGAGTTGAAAGGAAGTGGATCTGAATCTTCTGTAAACGTACAGCGTTACAAAGGTTTGGGTGAGATGAATGCTGAACAGTTATGGGAAACC
>CBFGMW010000070.1:0-9036 GCA_965649925.1 uncultured Fluviicola sp. | reverse complement strand
AGGCCGGGCTTCCAATGCAGATCGATTTCAGAGATGTATATGCTTCTGTATTGAAAGATTGGTTCCAGGCAGATGTAGCCGATATTCAGGCACAATTCGAACATACTATTAATTTCTTCCCGGTTCTTGATTCCTGTAATTTGGGCTTGAACGAAAACAGCGAAGATCAGAATTCAGTAGTTGTATATCCGAATCCATGCAGCTCTTCTACAACTATCCGTTTCGAATCTCAAAACGAGGATGTAACTGTTCAGATTCGTTCGGCAGAAGGGAAGCTGGTGAAAGAAATAAGCTCGCAGTCCTACAATAATGGAACACATGATATTCCGGTAGATTTGGACGGACTTTCCAACGGAACATACACTGTTCATATTTTCAAGAAATCAGGAAACTTTACAAAACGATTTGTGAAGGTGAGAACGATATAAAAAAGTCGGAAGAAAAAAGTCGGGGTGAAAAATTTTTCACCCCGACTTTTTTGTTTTAGTATAATCTTCTAGCTAAAAGCTCCAAGAATATCTTTTCCGTTAGCGTAAAGCATCAAACCAAGCAGTAAGAATATCCCTACGTATTGCGCCAATTCCAATACTCTTTGCGGTGCCGGTTTGCGTGTAATCATTTCATAGATCAGGAAGATCACATGGCCGCCGTCTAATGCCGGAATCGGTAACAAGTTCATTACTGCTAGCATCATTGATAAGAATGCAGTTAATGTCCAGAATGCTTCCCAGTTCCATACCGGAGGGAACATTTTACCCATGGAGCCTAATCCGCCGACAGAGCTTGCTCCTTTTGATGTAAATACATATTTGAATTGAGCAATGTTGCTGTAGATCATTTTGTAACCGCGCGTCATTCCTTTTCCGATACTCTCACTAAAACCGTAATACTGCGTGTAAATTGCAGCGGTGTCGGTGGTGATCTTGTTGTTGGTCAGAATTCCCAGTTGTCCTTCCTTACCAACTTTCAGGTCTTTTTTCAGAATGGTGTCGCCACGCTTCACGCTCAGTTCTATTTTCTTTCCAATGTTTTTGTAGAACATAGAAGACATTTCGTCATGGTATGAGAAATCTTTTCCGTTGATTGCCACAATCTTATCTCCCTTTTTCAACTTGATGCGTTCCGCACTTGAGCCAGGAAGCACTGAATCTATTGATCCGGGAAATGATCTGAAAGTGAAAGTACCGTTTTCGGCACCCTGATTCCACATCATCTTTCCAATATCTTCAGGTAATTCAATAGATTCTTTTTTACCGTCAGCATGTAAAACCTCAAAGTTACGTTTGTTGAATATCAGGATTTCAGAGCCCAGTTTCGGGAAGTTCGTTACTTTTTCTCCGTTTACAGAGAGTATCTTATCTCCGGACCGGAAGCCGAATTGTTCCATGTACGGGTGAACGGCAACACCATTTGCAAGTTTGTCGTTGTTTACTTTTTCTTCTCCCCAGATCATGGTTACCATGATGAAAAGAACGAATCCGACTATTACGTTAACAATGATTCCGCCAAGCATAATAATCAAACGCTGCCACGCTGGTTTCGCACGGAATTCCCATGGCTGGGCCGGTTGAGACAATTGTTCCGTATCCATTGATTCGTCAACCATTCCTGCGATTTTCACATATCCACCAAGCGGAATCCATCCGATTCCCCATTCTGTGTCACCGATTTTCTTTTTCAGAAGCGAAAACTTCCAGTCGAAAAACAGGTAAAACTTCTCAACCTTTACTTTAAAGACACGTGCGGCAATAAAATGACCCAATTCGTGTAATACAATAAGTAATGATAATGATAATAGCAACTGCGCTGCACGCACCCAAAAATCCATGTTCTTTTTTTTAAGAGTAACAAATATAGTATAATTCCATCTAGAGATTGGGAACACAAGGGGGTCCTCTTAAATTCAATAGATAAAAATGGTTAAATGAAAAATTCGGGCTAAGTAACAAAAACCGAAAAGCATCAGTAATCTTCAAAGTAAACCATAGCGGTATCCATGAAATTGTGATTTGTACTAAACTTTAGTTTATCAGCGAACATCTGCCGGATCAGCGTAATGTCATGATCAGAGAAATTTTGTTTGAGGTTAGGGCTGCAAATGAGCGGTTGAATATCCGTGGTGCTCAAAATACTCAACAATTGCCCCTTTCATGAATTCCTGCTGTTCGGCATCAGACAATGGAGGCAATTCCTTTTTCAATTCAAAATGCGGCCATTCATCTTTGTCCTTACCTATAAATTCATAGTACCCATAAGGTTCCAGTATCGTACAAATGGCAATGTGCATTAAATCTGTTTTCTCGTGCTTTTTGAAATCTTTGTATCCATGGCCAAGTTCTTCAACCCCGATTAAAAACAACAGGATCTGTAAATCTATTCCTTCACCGAAGGTTTTTGTCAATTCTCTGATCAAGTGCTGATATCTCAGTTCTAATGCGTAATCCATTCTGCAAAATTAGATATTATGACTTTAGGATGCTAGGATTTTAAGACTTTGATTTGTTTGGCAGTAATTAGAGTTCAACGTCCTGAAATTTGAATGTCTCAACATCCTATTATCAAAGGGCTAATTACTACCTTTGTACCCTTAAGAAAAAAATATGAGCTTAATTACTGTAGGGAGTGTAGCATTTGATGCAATTGAAACTCCTTTTGGAAAAACGGATAAAATTGTAGGTGGTGCAGGAACTTTCATCGCACTTTCTGCTTCAAACTTTGTAAAAGATCAACGCATTGTTTCTGTTGTGGGAGAAGATTTTCCACAGGAAACATTAGATTTATTAGCATCTAAAGGTGTTCAGCAGGAAGGACTTCAGATCAAAAAAGGTGAGAAAACTTTTTTTTGGTCAGGTCGTTACCACAACGATATGAATAGCCGCGATACGCTGGTTACTGAGTTAAACGTGCTAGAAACGTTCGATCCGATTATTCCGGAAAGCTATCAGGGGGCAGATTATCTGATGCTGGGAAACCTTGCACCTTCAGTTCAGCGATTGGTAATTGAGCGATTAACAAAAAGACCGAAGCTGATTGCAATGGATACCATGAATTTCTGGATGGATATCGCTCTGGACGATTTGAAACAAACATTGAAATTAATTGATGTACTGATCATTAACGATGAAGAAGCACGTCAGCTTTCAGGAGAATATTCTTTGATGACCGCTTCACGAGTGATTCGTGCAATGGGTCCTAAAACATTGATTATCAAAAAAGGAGAACACGGAGCGCTTTTGTTTAAAGATGATTCGGTATTCTTCGCTCCGGCTTTACCGTTGGAGGTGGTTTTCGATCCGACAGGTGCAGGTGACACATTTGCAGGCGGATTTATTGGATATTTGGCTGCAAGTGACGATATTTCGTTTGAAAACATGAAAAGAGCAATTATCGCAGGTTCTGCTTTGGCTTCTTTTTGTGTTGAGAAATTCGGAACACAACGTTTATTGGAAATAAGTAAAGATGAAATCGATGCACGCATTGAAAGCTTGGTTTCATTGACACAATATGAAATGAATCCTGTAATCGGGTAAGAAATTACTCTAATCAAGTATTATGAATAAAGCGGCTCTATTAGAACAATTACAAGCACTGTCGGCACAGGAAGATGCACTGGCAGTTGCACGCGAAGTAGCGGAATTACGCACACAGATGGAAGATCTTTGCCTGGAAGAAGATCGTAAATTCCAGGTTTCTCAACTCGAAGCCCAGGAAAAGGGTGAAGAAGTTCCTGAGAAGGAGACTGACGAAGTGCGAACAGCTTTTTACGAACTGTTGGGTGAATACCGTGAAAAGAGAACGGCACAGCAACGTGTGAAACAAGAAGCGGAAGAAGCAAACCTACGCAGAAAGAAGGCTCTGATTACGCGCTTGAAAGAAGTAGTTGAAAAGGAAGAAAATATAGGTGCGGCATTAACCGCTTACAAAGAAATCCACGAACAGTGGAAAGAAGTTGGAGATATTCCGCGCGACAAAAGACAGGAAGTTCAGTCTGAATATTCCCGTTTGCTGGAAACGTTCTTTTATCATATTAAGATCTATCGTGAATTGCGCGAGCATGACCTGCACCGTAATGAGCAGTTGAAACTCGATGTTATCAAACGAATTCAGGCTTTAGCTTCTGTTGAACAGATCAAGGATATTGAGCACGCGTTGAAAGGTCTTCAGAACGAATGGGATGAAATTGGTCCTGTACGTAATGAAGAGTGGGAGAAAATGAAAGATGCGTACTGGGAAGCGGTAAGAGCTTTGTACCAGCGTATTCATGGATTCTACGAAGAACGTCGTGGCGAATTAACCGCAAATCTTGAGCGAAAAAAGGAGTTGGCTGAACAAGCTGCAACTTTTGTTCAGGAATTGGCTGCTTCGTCAGCGAAAGACTGGGATGCAGCAACGAAAAAACTGCTGGAACTGCAGGAAGCATGGAAACAAATCGGATTCGGTCCGAGAAAGGAAAACGAAGAAGTTTGGAAATCTTTCCGTGGTTCATGTGATGAGTTTTTCGGGAAGAAGAAAACATACTTCGAAAGCCTGAAAGGTGATTTCGATAAAGTTGCCAATAAGAAACAAGAACTGATCGACAAACTGAACGAGTTGAAAGATTCGCAATCGTGGAAAGAAACAACTGCCGAGATCGTGAAATTACAGCAAGTTTGGAAAGGTCTCGGGAATGCTGGTCAGCGCAACGAACAGAAATTATGGAAAGAATTCCGTAGTGCCTGTGATCATTTCTTCAACTCAAAGCAAGCATTTTATGCGCAACAGGATGAGGCTTTGGCAGGAAACCTGGTTGCAAAACAGGAACTGATAGAAAAAATCAAAAATACACCGCTTTCTGAAGACAAAAAAGAGGCGTTGGCTGTTTTGAGAGGATATGCAGCTGAGTTCTCTGCCCTTGGAAAAGTTCCTATGAAAGACAAGGATACTATTTACAACGGTTACAGAGATGCACTGGATTCGCATTACAAGAAATTGAAGCTTGAAGGTGAAGAGCAGGATCGCGTAATGTTCCAGGCAAAATTGGATACACTGAAAGCGAGTCCGAATGCGGATAAAGTATTGCAGCGTGAACGTATTGAGATCCGTGAGAAGATTACACGAATTGAAACAGATATCCGTCAACTGGAAAACAACCTTGGGTTCTTTGCAAAATCAAAAGGTGCTGATGCATTGAGAAAAGAAGTAGAAGGAAAAATCGATGCTTCACGCAAGCGTATCGTTGAATTGAAAAACAAACTGAAACAGCTGGTTCAAGAATGAATCGTTCCGTAAACATTATGCTCCTGGTATTGTCCTTTCCGGCAATGTTCTATACCATTTTTGAGAGCTTCGAAATGCCGTTTTTAGGAACAAGTATTGATTCATTTGAATACAGGGAAGCTATTTACCTGGTTTTAGCCGGATTGATCTTTTTGATTGTTGCACGCCGCTCGGTTTCACGCTGGGTTGGTGTAAACATGCTTCGTAAGCCGGAGCGTTTCGACTGGAGCGCACCAATTGGTAAAGAACGTAAGAGACAAGTAAGGTTGTATCTGATAATAGAATCAGTTGTTGGATTGATCTTCATGCTTACGTGTATGATCCTTTCCCCAAACTCCTGGCCCTTGCAAATCGTTTATGGAATCCTGTTTTTAGATCAGCTGGTTTTCTTTTTGGTTGCCAATTCCTGGTACCGAATCGGAATTACTCAGAAAGCGCTGGTTGTTGCAGATCGTGAAGTGAGTGTTCTGTACTATTCCGGACTGAGAAGAGTAGAAGTTCATCAGCAAACGGTTTTCTTCGAATATATTGAAGATCTTCAATTATCATTTCCCATTACAGCTGTATCAAAAGAAGATTTCAAGGCGTTTCGCGATGCATTGGAGACTAAATTGAATAGAGACAAGGTTTTCTTCTCTGAGAAGTTTAAAGCCTATTAGAGATAAAATCCGGATAAAAGAATCTAAATAAAAAAGCCGGGGTGAAAAATTTTTCACCCCGGCTTTTCGACTTTTTTATTTCAATGAGAACTTTTATTTCACCACCTGAAAGGTAAATGTCTGAGTCTTCGTTTTCAGGATAACCTGATATCCGCCTTTCGCTAATTGACTGGTTTCAATCATTCCGAACTTGCTGTTTATGGCTTTCTCCAATACAACACGACCTGAATTATCAATCAATTTTACGTTTTCAATCACATACTTCTTCGATTCAATTTTGATGAAATCTGTAATTGGGTTCGGGTAAACCGACAAACCAAACTGGGCAAGATCTTCAATTCCTGCAGTTGAGAAAGGAATTGTAACGGATTCAATGAATTCACAGCCGTTCGCATCCGTAACTGTCACAGTATAAATGCCTGGAAGCGTATTTTGAATAGTATCAGTCATTTCCCCATTACTCCATAAGTATGAATATGGAGACGTTCCGCCTGATGGTGAAACACTCGCTTCTCCATCCGGACATGTAGAGCAAGAACTTTCTACAGATGCCGATGTTACTGCTATCGCAGTTGGCTCTGTCAATGTTCCTGAAATGGTTGCGATACAACCTCCCGCATCAGTAACCGTTACGGTATGTGTTCCTGCAGGACCTGAGAAAACAGTTGTTGAAGTACCGAAAGTTCCATCCCATTCAATGTCATAGGGCATTTGTCCGTTTTGAATATCGATTTCAATCTCTCCGTCATTGCTGCCATTACATAGCGGATCTGTAATAGAAAGTATTGTGACATCAGGATTTTGTGTGGTAGTAATTTCAACCGAATCAACAAACGAACAATCGTCGTTTGAAATGGTATATGTATGATAGCCTTCAGCCAGATTGGTGATATTCGGATCTGTAGACAAATCTTCCCATTCTACAGTATAACCGGGATCAAGCGTTAAACTCGCTTCTCCGTTGGCAAGTTCACAAGTTGAATTGACAGAAGATGTCAGAACTCCGCCGATTTCCCCGAAACAAACATTGAATTGCGGTCTGATCACGAACGATTTGGAGAACGAAGCACCAAAAGTTTCAATAGGTGTAAAGTTTGGCCCGTTACTGGCCCATTGAACAAAAACCGTATTGTTTTGGAAAACAGCAGATGTTTGAGCGAGTGCCAGGGTAGAGTCGAACTCTATTTGCATGAACCCGTATTTCCCGGGAGCAAGTGTTAAAGGCCCTCCGTAAATCGGAAGAGTATACGTTCTTGCACTGTCATCAATATAAAGAAGCGTATCCGTAGTTGCCAAAAATGTAGTAGGAACTCCTCCTGATGTGTTGTAAATGGCAGTTGCCAGTCTTTTTCCTGTATATCCTCTTGTGAAGTAAACATTCACTGATTCCACCGAAGTTGTTGTTTCAATATTAAACACTTGTCCTAAGTAACCCGTGGTACCAGCTCCAATTCCAAGCTGACCAACCACAATTCCGTTGTCGCGGGCCATTTCTACATCTGTTACGAGAATAGGAATAGATGAAACCAATGTGTCATTATTCGTTGCAAGATCGGCTTCAGTTGCGATTGGGAAAAATTCGAATGTATATGCTCCTTCAACAGTTGGAGTATAGTTAACTGTAAAGGTTGCCGTAGCACCCGATGCCAGGGTTGGAATGCTGGTTCCGGTTACCGTTGTCTGAACTATTCCGTCTAACATTACGTTACAACCAAGATTCACATTTGTAGATGCAAGGACTCCCGAATTTTGAATAACCGCTTCTAACTTGAAGTTTTCCGGTGTTGTTAATTGATCTGCCGGTGCAGCGGTGTACGGATTTTGAGTAGATGAAGTAACGGTCAAATCATAATTATTGATCACACGTAATTCGATGTCATCAATAACCAGGATGAATTTGTCGGTGGAATTGTTTCTAAAACCAATGTAAACCGATTGACCGCTGTATGCATCCATCGGTACCGAATGGTTTACCCATGAACTGCTTTCAGCAGCTGTTGAAAAAACTACTGTAGAGTTGGTTATCTGATTTCCGATAACTCCTGTACCGCCTGTTGGTGGAGTTCCGGTCATAATACGTACTTCATATCCGTCAGGATAAACAGGATCGTAGGCCTTTGCATTCCAGAAAAGTGTTGTATTCGGAAGAATGGTTTGTGCGGGAGTCCACATAAAATCGTTGGCAGTACCTGCCGGTGTGTACCAGGAAGTACTGAAAGCCGCAGAATCAATAACACTCGATCCAAAATCTTCTCTGCGTTCCCACGCCTCGTTTACGTAAGAAACAGAGGCTGCGGGAGTACCGTTGTCTACGTTCCGAAGTAAAAAGCCCGGTGCAAAAGTATACGTTCCTGCTCCTCCGGCTGTTGGGCCGGGAATGCCGTCGAAATCTTCGAGATAATAGGTTTGCGAAAAACTTCCGGAACTGAGGAAGACCGCAAAGAATAGTAAAATTGCTTTCATAATTAGTATGTATTAAGATACAAAGCTATTCATTTTAAGTGTATTTGAAAATCAGGAATGTCACGAAACCCAGTTTTTGGTTATAGACCAAATTACTGGACCTCTTTTTAAGAAAGTAGATCAGTGGCTTTCAGTCGTGCTTCTACCTGATCAAGAACGATCTCAATATCAAACTTTTCAACGCTTTTTTGAAGTTCGTAATTCTTTACGAAGTATCCTTTTTCCAAAAAGGAATAGAGCTGCTCTCCTAGGGAATTTTGATTTTCAGGTTCGAACAAATAGCCCATTTTTCCTTCCTTTAATATCTCCCTGGTTCCTCCTGCATTACTTCCGATAACAATTGTTCCTGTTGCCATGGCTTCTAAAGTGACCATTCCAACAGTTTCGCATTTGCTCGCCATAACGAATGCATCTATGGCCGAATAAAAAACCTCAGTGTCATTTCTAAATTGCAGTAAGTGAACGCGATTCTCCAGTTTGTTATTCCGAATGAATTCCTGGATCTCCTGAACGTATTCGTTTCCTTCGTTCATGGTTGCCTGGCCGATAAAAACCAGTTCTACCTGCTCATCATTCAGTTCCTGAAATGCTTTTAGAAGCATCAATTGTCCTTTCTGCGGGTCGAAACGGCCGGCCAAACCAATAAGGATTTTCTCTT
>CBFGMW010000069.1:0-9109 GCA_965649925.1 uncultured Fluviicola sp. | reverse complement strand
CAGCACGTATGCAAGCATTGATTCCCGGAGCATCTCCTCCCGAGGTTAGCACTGCTATTTTCTTTATAGTCATCTGTTTACTGTTTCGTTCGATTGATAGGTCAGCATGCAATTTTCTTTCAATTGGAAGTCTTCATCAATACGCTCCTTTCTGTAAACACCTTTGATAGTAGCATTTAAATTACCGTTTTCATAAAACTGGAGTGTCGGAACAAATTCAATTCCTAATTCCGTAGCGAGATACTTGTAGGTATCAATGTCTATCCTGAGGATTTTTAATTTTCCGGAGTATGTAAGTGCTAATTCATCGAGTACAGGTTCTATTTTCCTGCAATTAATGTCGCCCGGCAGGTAAAAGCATACAAGCACTAAATGTTCAAGGTCGAGCATTTGGCTAAAATCATGGAATGTTAATTCGGCTGGCGGAATCAATTCTTCGGGAGTCAGAGTATACCCTTCTATCAGCCATTGTTCCAGGCCGCCGTTTAGAAGAGTTACTGAAGTAAATCCTTTTGTTTTCAGATAAGTAGCCGTTTTCTCGCTCCGAATACCATTCTGACAATAGATGAATACATTTTGACTTGTATCCAGATCAGTTATCCGCCATTCGTAAGTTGGCCATTCGTAGTCGATATTTGTGGCACCGGAAATATGTCCTTTACGAAAATCACTATCCGAGCGTAAATCAATAAGAATATTGTTTTTGCCGCTTTTAATTGCTTCGGCAAATTCTCCTGGTTTCAATTCATCTGTTTGTCGTAATAAAAGATACAAACCTGAACCGGCAAGAATGAGGATCAAAATTGGTGTTTTCATTTCAGTAAGTTTTAATAGTGGTATGAATAAAGGGTTTGCAAGAACACGTGCTGCAAACCCTTTTCGGTAAATTCATAACTGATGAGAGTACTAGGCTTCGCTGTAGTAAGGTACTTTCACTTCAATCTGATTGTCAACCTGCGTTACTCCCGGAGCATTCCAGGCGGCGCGCTGTGCATCAAGTTTTTCAGCATACGAGCGTACGGATCCTTTTAAGATCACTTTATCACCGGCATTCTCCACACGGATATTGTTTGCATCAATGGAAGCTTGTCTGTCAAAAGCCGAAACAATTTGTTTTTTCACATCTACCGGGCTGGCTGAAGGTGAAATTGTAACCAGGTTTGTTACCCCTCTCACTCCCGTCAAATGTGACAAAGCGTTGTGAACAGCATTTTTTTGATAAAGCCAGTCAACTTTGCCTTCGGTTGTTACCCAGCCGTCTTCTACCTTTACTTTGATGCGGTCGTCTGGAACCATCGTGTCCCAGCGGAGTGCATTTATAGCAGCTTTTGCAACATCTGAATCATCTTTTTTATTGCCGAACAGTAAATCAACCTCGATATCTTCCGCTACTCCTTTTACTCCTTCTACCCGAAGCGCCGCTCTTTCTGCCTCTCTTTTTTTTGCGTAAGTATCCACAGAGCCGGATAACGTTACAATTCCATTTGATACCGCAACACCGATTTCAGATGATTTGATGGAAGGCTGCCATTTCAATTCGTCCATGACATCTTTTTGCAATTGAGAATCTGTTTTCATAATATGAAATTTAAAAGTTACTGATACAAATAGAAGGATTAACAAAGGCAAATGAAATGACCCTTGTCAAAAGGGAAGTTGATAAGTATCAATTTTTTACAGAAACAACATTTTGTTTTTTTATTCCGGTTATATGTTAAAAAACAGTGGGTTCATTATTTCCCTTTGGATAATTTACGATCTTGTAGAAGAATTGATCACTATGGAGAATACAGATGAGGTTGATGCACTTTTCAGATATACTGCTGAAGGAATTTTGATAGTTGATCAAAGTGGCTCCATAGTTCGGATTAACCCAAGTGCCGAGAGGCTTTTTGGATATGAAAGGGATGAACTGCTCAATGAGCCTATCGAAATTCTGATTCCGGGTCATTTTAAATCCAGGCACGAACATTTTCGGAATAAATACACCGATTCACCTCATGCCCGTGTAATGGGAAGCGGGATTGACCTTTATGGTCTGAAAAAAGATGGTACTGAATTACCGGTAGAAATAAGTCTCAGTCCATACAAAACCAAGAAAGGACAGTTCGTTATTGCTTTTATAATTGATAATACAATCCGGAAACAGGCAGAAGAAAAACTTAGAAACTATTCTATTGAATTGGAAAAACAGGTTCAGAACCGCACAATAGGTTTGCAAAATGCTGTAAAAGAACTGGAAAACACGAAGCATGAGCTTCATAAAGCGCTCGATAAGGAAAGAGACGTGAATGAATTGAAATCACGTTTTGTCTCACTGGCTTCTCACGAATTCAGAACACCCCTCACTACAATCTACACATCGCTTCATTTAATCAGCGCGCATGGAAATTTGAATGAAAAACAGACTCAGTATGCTTTGAAAATTAAAAAATCAATCAATCATCTAACGGATATTCTGAATGACTTCTTATCGTTAAGCAAACTGGAAGAGGGGGGGATAGAGCAAAAACCCATGCAGGTGAATCTTCCGTTTGAGATAGAAGGAATAGTTGGCGAAATGAGAGAATACGGAACAACTCCGCGCGACCTGAATTATGCGCATACAGGAGAAAATGAAGTAAATCTCGACACAAAACTTCTAAAGAACATCTTGTTTAATCTCATTTCAAATGCCATTAAGTTCTCGTCGGAAACGGATTCAATCATTATAACTTCTCTGGTTTCCGGGGAAGAAACCCGGATTTCAGTTAAGGACAACGGAATTGGTATTTCAGAAGCAGATCAGCAGCACTTATTCGAACGTTTTTTTCGTGGTGAGAATGCCACTTATATACCAGGTACGGGTTTAGGCCTCAATTTGGTTGCAAAATACGTGGAACTCATGTCAGGTAAAATTGTTGTTGACAGCTCAAAAGATAAAGGAACTTGTTTTACACTTATCCTGCCTAATAAGTCAGATCCTACTTAAAACTCGCTGGGCTTATGAAAAAGAAAATTTTATTGATCGAAGACAACACGGATATCCGCGAAACAACTGCTGAAATTCTGGAAGTTGCCGGATACGAGGTGCTCACGGCATCCAATGGCAAAACCGGCGTTGAAAGTGCTTTTCTGGAAAAACCCGACCTGATTATTTGTGATATTATGATGCCCTTGCTGGACGGTTACGGGGTTCTGCATCTGCTTTCACGGGATGAAGAAATGTCGCGGATTCCTTTTATTTTTCTGACAGCGAAATCAGAGCGTAATGATCTGCGCAGAGGAATGGCCCTCGGGGCAGATGATTATATTACCAAACCATTCGATGTCAGCGATTTGCTTCTTGCCATTGAAACCCGGATTAAGAAAGCTGAAATTACAAAGAAGGAATATTCAAATTCTTTGGATGGTGTTAGTGAATTTCTCCAGAATGTAAACAGTTTGCACAATTTGTCGGTTTCCAGCCTGGAAAAGCACCTCAATTCATACAGTAAAAAGGAAATTCTGTACCGCCACGGAAGCTATCCGAAAGGTTTATATTTCCTTAGTACGGGAACAGTGAAAACATATATGACTAACGACCAGGGGAAAGAACTAATTACAGGTGTATACCGCGCCGGTGATTTTTTCGGATTTCCCGCATTAATTGATGAAAGTGTTCACCAGGAAGCAGCCATGGTAATTGAGGATTCCGAGATTGCAATGATTTCCCGGGAAGATTTTATTTCACTTATTTATAAGAATGCCCAGGTTTCGAGAAAATTCATGAAAATTCTATCCAACAGTCTGCATGAAAGGGAAAGTCAATTGCTGAATCTGGCATACAATTCGGTTCGGAAACGAGTGGCTGAAGCACTCATTAAACTGTCGGGTTTTTCAGAAAATGAACAGCATGTGGTAAATTCTGCATCCCGCGAAAACCTGGCAAACCTGGCTGGAGCAGCTCTTGAATCAACCGTGCGAACATTAAGTGATTTTCGGCAGGAAGGACTGATCGAAATTTCGGCGAATAAGATTATTCTGCTCAAATACGAACAGTTGGTATCCCTAAAAAACTGATAAGAATCAAATGACCGGTTGATGAAACTCAATAATAAAGACTAAGCAGCTAAATACTTTTGTTTCAAAGCGAAAGTATTATGAAAACAATTCTCGTACCAATCGATTTTTCTGAAGCGTGTGACAATGCTCTGAACTATGCTGTTGAATTTGCCAAACAAGCGAAATTAAAAATCCGTTTACTGACTGTTTATGATTACCCGTTAATGTCGGATTATCCGCTTGTCTGGATTCCTACAACTGCTGAATTGGTGGAAGAACATCTCAGAAGGCTTGAAACCATTCGTGAAAAAATCCATAAACGCCACGGTGACAAGTTAAATGTGGAATGTTATTGCGAAATGGGAACCGTTATCGAAACTATTAATTCTTTTGCTTTAAAACATTCTATCGATCTGATTATTATGGGGATGCAGGGCGGCGGTTTTGTATCTGAAAAGATCATTGGAAGTACAACTACTTCACTTATGCGTAAATCGCCCTGCCCTGTTTTAGGAATTCCTATGCGGGTAAAGTTCAATGTCATTGAGCAGGTTTTACTCGCTACGGATCACGAAGATGCGGATTATACTGACATTCTGAAACCGTTGAGAGAGCTAATTCTAAGGTTCAATGCACACCTTTACGTGCTCCATGTAATTGAACCCGGAGTAAAAGACAAAATAGTGAACGTGGCACAGGTAACACGTGCGCTGAAAGGAATTCCGTTTACTGAAGATTCATTTGCTCATGCAGATGTGGTAATTGCCATTGATCAGTTTACACATGAAAAGGAAATTGATCTCGCTGTTATAGTACCGCGTAAACACGCTTTCTTTTACTCACTGTTCCATGAAGCGCACACAAAAAAACTTGCTTTCCATACCAGCGTGCCGATACTGGCTCTTCACGAGTAGAAATCTCGCGAATCTCGCGGAAACCAAACTAGAAGTCATTTTAGCGAAATAATCAAATTCCTCCTATCGCCCCGGATCAATACTAAGTAACTTTAAATTTCAATAATATGGAACTGACAACAAAACACAAAAACGGAGATTTTTTATACCCGTTCTGGACAGATTTATTCAATAGTGAACGTTTCTTTGATCGTTTGCCTTTAGTGGAGCCGGTTTTTTCTTCTCCTCCGGCAAATGTAATTGAAAATGGTCATTCGTTTAAGGTAGAACTCGCCGTTCCCGGATTTTCGAAAGATGATTTTAAAGTTGAAATAGACGATAATGTCCTTTCCATAAGTGCCGAAAAAGAGGAAGAACTGGAATCGAAAGAAGAGCGTTATATGAGAAATGAATTCAGATATGTTTCTTTTTCACGCTCGTTCACCCTTCCGAAAAATTGTGAAGATTCAAAAATTGAAGCGAATTATTCTGACGGCATCTTATCACTGGTCGTTCCAAAGAAGGAAATTACTACAGACCGTAAGAAAAAGGAAATCAAGGTAAAATAACTATCTGGCAATTTGTTTCTTAAAAGCAATTGGTGCGAAAACCCGGAATCCATCGTATTTCGGAAGCTGATGTTCCTGTTGGGGTGAAGCTGCAGTTTTGTTCTCGTACAGTGTTGCTTTACTACCAGTTGTCTCCGATAACCAATTTAGTATAAAGCGAATTACAGCAGTTGAAAATATGGAAACAAAACCTCACAGAAACTATCTTCTGCCTGGTCCGGAATTAGAAAAATTGATTTCGGACCAGTCGGATAAATTAAGAAGGACTTATCCGCAAATTGGCCGGCTCAGGATTACACTTTGGGTAGAAGAAACCAGCGGACTCAGGGAGAAAACCTGCGAAGTTACCGTTCATTTAGCCGACAGGGAATTACGCGTTACAAAACGAGGGTCTACTCATTTTCTAGCCGTACTTGATGCTGCACGAACATTAAAACACCGTATTCCTCGCATTTTTTCACAAAACAAACAGGAACTCTGAGTGGGATGGTTTATTGATTATCCGATGAACTAGAGAATTTGTTCCTTATTCCAGGTCTCTCTACTTTTACCTGAAATTTAATACCAGGCACATGAAAACAATACGTTTAATTTCGATCATACTCCTCATTTTTATCGGGCTAAATGCACTGGTAGGAGGAGTTTTACTCGTTGCAGAACCTTCCGGGACATTACTGCACATGAGTATAGAACAGGTTGAACCTGAAATTTTCAAAGACTTTTTGATTCCGGGAGTATTCCTTTTCTTCATTAACGGAGTATGGAGCATTGTAACAGCAGTGCTTATAATATTTGAACGGAAGGGATATATCTGGTTGATGATTCTGCAGGGAATAATACTTTTTGGCTGGATTACGGCGCAGATCTTCTTTTTTGAGCAGATTTACTTTATGCAGTATTTTGTTGCCGGAATCGGACTAACCATTGTTATTTGCGGCATAAGAATGCAGCAGCTTGTAACCCGTAAACGGAAGCTTGAAAAACAGGAACCCTGAACCTGAAACCTCCCGCCGAAGATCTTCATTAAAAAAACTGCCGAAATGAACAAGCAACATCAGGTATTTGATTCTCTGATTATCCCGTTTGCAGGGATTCCTGTTTTCATTGTATTGTATTTCGTTGCAGCATATTTTTACCCGGGCGGGTCTGACGCTGATTCCGGATATGAAGGATTCGATTGGATGAATAATTACTGGTGCGATCTGATCGCTTCGCATGGTAAAAACGGGGAGCCAAATGCCGGTCGGCCAATTGCCTTAACCGCGATGATTACACTTTTCGGTTCTTTGTTGTTTTTTTGGTTCCGGTTACCTGATTTTTTTCACGAAACAAAGTTCAGCCGAATCCTGATAAGTTATACGGGTATGGTTTCAATGATCATACTGGTTTTCATATTTACAGAATATCATGACGAGGTTATTTTTGTCGGTGGCGCATTGAGCAGTATTCCTTTTGCGGGAACATTGCGCGAACTTTACAGGCACAATTGGCGGTTTCTATTCGTCCTGGGGAGCCTTTGTGCAGTTGGTATTCTATTTAACTTTTACATCTATTTATCCGGGTGGCTTGTTTTCCTGCTTCCACTTATCCAGAAGATCACGCTTGTTTTTTTCCTGGTGTGGATTTTCCTTATTAACCTGAAATGCATCTTACTGGTGAAAAAGCAAAGGCATGTGAACAAGGTTGTCTCTCCGTAACATGAAAATAGTCAATTTATGAGTTGATGAATATCTTAGTCTGCTGTCTTAAGATCAATGATATTTGACCATAAACTTATACATACTCAATTATGGAAGCATCAGAACAACAAGTCAACGTCTTGCCGCGAATAGGAGACAAGGCTCCGGAATTTCATGCAATAACAACCCAGGGAGAGATTCATTTTCCGGGCGATTTCTCAGGCAAGTGGGTTGTTTTTTTTAGTCATCCTGCCGATTTCACTCCCGTTTGTACTTCAGAGTTTATGACGTTTGCGCGCATGGAACCGGAATTTTCAGCGTTAAACTGTCGTTTGCTGGGATTGTCAATTGACGGGCTATTCAGTCACATTGCCTGGCTTCGCACCATTCGTGAAAAAATCGAATTTAAGGGAATGAAAGACATTGAGGTGAAATTTCCGTTAATCGAAGACGTATCTATGGAAATTGCCGGAAAGTATGGAATGATTCAACCGGGAGAAAGTTCTACGAAAGCCGTTCGGGCAGTATTTATCATCGATCCTGCCGGAATGATCCGTGCTATGATTTACTACCCTTTATCACTGGGAAGAAATATGGATGAACTGAAACGTGCATTGATAGCTCTGCAGACAGCTGATAAATTCGCAGTTGCAACACCAGCCGACTGGCGCCCCGGTGACGATGTAATAGTGCCTACCGCCGGATCTTGCGGGGTTGCAAAGGAAAGAGTAGAACAACCTGGTGAGATGACTTGCTACGATTGGTTCTTCTGTACAAAACCGCTTCCGATAGATCAATTAACGGTCGGGTCATCAGTTAAAACTACTGAAGATGGAAAAGCATAGTTATCATGTAAATATTGCCTGGAGTGCAGATCGCAGAGGAATGCTTTGCTCGCCGGAACTCATGAGAAGTGATAAC
Organism: uncultured Fluviicola sp.; assembly: GCA_965649925.1. GTDB lineage: Bacteria > Bacteroidota > Bacteroidia > Flavobacteriales_D > Crocinitomicaceae > Fluviicola. The sequence continues at coordinate 1,024 of CBFGMW010000069.1, read as the reverse complement.
AGGAATTGCATTGAGGTAGCCACACCTCCCGAGTTCCCGAAAGGAATTCCCGGAATCTGGTCGCCCGAGCATTTGTTTACTGCTGCCGTTGCAAGTTGTTTCATGACAACCTTCCTGGCGATCGCAGAGAATTCACAATTGCTGTTCAGCCATTTCGATTGTGCTTCAGAAGGCATTCTGGATGAGGTAGAAGGCAAACCCGAACTAACAGAAATAATTCTAAAACCACTTGTTGCTATTCCGGATGAGAAATATCGGGAACGAACACTGCGTATTCTGCAGAAAGCCGAAGCCGGATGCCTGATTTCACATGCTGTTCGAATCAAAATAACTACCATACCGGCAGTTGAGATCATAGTATAAGGCCAACAGTCTGGCATTGTTAATTACCGAGTTATGCAGGAAAACTTTCAGCGAATATTGAGTAATACAGGTGAAATCACCCGTTTCACACTTCGTTTTTTTACAGAAATGTTCCGAAAAGGACATGAATTTGCGGAAATGCTTCGCCAGTGTTTCTTCCTGGGTTACAAATCACTTGGACTCGTAATAACAACAGGTTTCATTATTGGTTTGGTAATAACCATACAGTCGAGACCAACCCTTGTCGAATTCGGAGCCGAAGCATGGTTGCCGGGAATGATTTCAGTTTCACTTGTTCGTGAGATTGTTCCAGTAATCACAGCACTTATTTGTGCCGGTAAGATTGGTTCGGGAATAGGAGCAGAGCTTGGTTCAATGAAAGTGACAGAACAAATTGATGCTATGGAGGTTTCGGGAACTAATCCGTATAAATACCTGGTAGTTACCAGAGTGCTCGCAACTACCATGATGGTTCCTTTACTCGTAGTATTTGCTGATGCAGCTGCACTTTATGGAGGTTATCTTGGTGTAAATCTTCGCGGAGCGGTGAGTTGGAATCTCTACTGGGCTCAAGTTTTCGATTCTCTTTCTTTCGGCGATATTATTCCTTCAATTGCTAAAACGATCTTCTTTGGCTTTGCCATTGGTATGATCAGTTGTT
>CBFGMW010000068.1:0-9128 GCA_965649925.1 uncultured Fluviicola sp. | reverse complement strand
TAGGAGGGTCACTTTCCGAAACGCACGCCGCTAAAATTTGTAAGATTTTAGATCTTGCAATGAAAAACGGCGCACCCGTAATTGGTTTGAATGATTCGGGTGGCGCACGTATCCAGGAAGGTGTTGTTTCACTTGCCGGTTATGCCGATATTTTCTTCAGAAATACACGTGCAAGCGGAGTTGTGCCGCAAATCTCAGTGATTATGGGGCCTTGTGCCGGTGGTGCGGTTTACAGTCCGGCGCTGACAGATTTTGTTTTCATGGTGGAAGACACTTCGTACATGTTTGTGACAGGACCGAATGTTGTAAAAACCGTGACGCATGAAGAAGTTACTTCAGAAGATTTGGGTGGAGCAAAAGCACACGCAGAAAAATCGGGAGTTACACATTTCACCGCTGCAAATGATGTGGAATGTTTGAGAAGAGTGCGCGAACTGATCACTTTCGTACCCCAGAACTCCATGGAATTGGCTCCGCAATCATCAATGGCACCATTTTCTTCCGACAAATTACACAAGATAAAAAATATTGTTCCGGACAATTCAAACTTCCCGTACGACATTCGCGAAGTAATAGATTGTATTATCGACGATGAGTCTTTCATGGAGGTTCAGCAGGATTTTGCTACAAACATTGTTGTCGGATTTGCGCGCCTGGATGGAAGATCAGTTGGAATTATTGCCAATCAGCCTTCGGCAATGGCAGGAGTTTTAGATATTGATGCTTCCAGAAAAGGAGCACGTTTTGTGCGCTTCTGTGATTCATTCAATATTCCGCTTTTAGTGTTGGAAGATGTTCCGGGATTCTTACCGGGAACGGATCAGGAATGGCGCGGAATTATCACTCACGGAGCAAAATTATTGTATGCTTTTTCCGAAGCTACGGTTCCGAGAATTACCGTAATTACACGTAAAGCATACGGTGGCGCCTTCGATGTAATGAACTCCAAGAACATTGGTGCCGATATCAACTTCGCGTGGCCGACAGCAGAAATTGCTGTTATGGGGGCGAAAGGTGCTGCAGAAATTATTTTCAAATCAGAAATTGCCTCGGCTGAAGACAAAGAAGCGAAATGGAAGGAAAAAGAAGCAGAGTATGCTGAAATGTTCGCGAATCCCTATCGTGCAGCAGAACGCGGAATTGTTGACGACGTAATTCTACCCGAAGAAACCCGCGAAAAGCTGATCAAAGCATTTAAGATGCTGGAGAACAAAAGCGAATCGTTGCCGAAGAAGAAACACGGGAATATCCCACTTTAAAATTGAGAATTGAAAAGAAGAGAAAACGTTAGCTTTCGATTAGCGCAGTCTATAAGACTTTCAACTTTATAAAAAATGCTAATATGAGCCTATCTAAAATCATTATTGCTTCGGTTCTTTTGCTTTCTTACCAGCAAAATGTTTTCGCTCAACTCATCCCTTTTTGTGAGAAGTCCAAATGGGGATTTGCAAATACCGATGGCAAAATAGTTCTCCCCTGTTCTTACGATTCGGTTGAGTTTTTCTCGAATGACAATTTGGCCAAGGTAAAAAAAACCGGAAAATTCGGATATATCAATAAACAGGGAACCATAGTGGTTCCTATTGAGTATGATTATTGCAGTAGAATCTATGAATTTTACCGTCAGGAATATTCTATAGGAATAAAACCAAATGCCACAATCAATTTAAACACAGATTTTGACTGGCCAGATGCGGAATCCGGTGATAACCGATATGTTGCTTCAAAGAATATGAAGTATGGCGTACTCGGTCTGGTTGAAGGAAAACCGAAAGCAATTATTGCTTTTAACTATAGTGCCATACAATTCGATCCGGCTAAAAAAATATTCTACTGTTCGAATGGAACGTCAATTACCTATTTTACAAAGGCCGGAGTTCAAATAAACAAGGATCAAGTTGATAAGACAGAAGCTTTTGAAATGTATGGCCCCGATTTCGCTGAAGACATATTACCGGAGGTAATCAAAGTCAACGGCAAGTTCGGTGTGGTGAAACAAACGAGTTCTTATGGTGGGAAGAAAAATTATGACACACTTGTGCCCGCTATTTACGACTCCATTATTATGGACAAAAAAGTAGAGGGATTTGGCTTCAACGAAGAGCTGTTTGCAGTCAAAAAAAATGGCAAGTGGGGAGCTTTCGACAATAAGCACAAGTTGATCCTACCAATTGAATACGATAACATCAACTATGATTTGAGTAAATACTACAAGCATTGGTTAGATTACACCAGAACATTTTATGTTGAACAAAACGGAAAATGGGGTGCTTTGGGGAAACAAGAAAAATCCAACAAGTTAACAGAACTTCTTCCGTTTGAATATGATGGATTTAATAGCATTTACTATTCGTACATTTCCCTGGAAAAATCCGGAAAATTTGAAGTCTACAATACAAGCGAAAACAGAATCATTACAAAGAAAAGTTACCCGGCTATCAGTAAATACGAATACGAATCTGTCGGCCCATTTGAACTTTTCCAGGTAACCAATCAAACTGGTCAAACAGTATTTGTAGGTGAAAACGGCGTTGAGTTTTTCACAGATTAACGATTTTCAGAAATTCGGCTCGCTTTCAATTTTCAATTCTCTAAACCGTTTCCCGAATATCTCTCACCTGTAATTGCAGCGTAGTCCTGTCATTCCAGGTATTTGTCTCCAGCGTAAAAACACAATCGAACGCGCAACCTTCGGCTACCAGATGTTCTTTGTCGGCCATATTGAAGCCAATTCCTGAAATGGAAATGCCGGAACGTGTATCTATGAGATCTACTTTCAGGTGTGCTTCCTTCAGAATTCGATATGATTTAGCATAAACCGACTTAATGATAAAAACCGGCTGCTGATTTTGCGGACCAAAAGGTTCCATCTGATCCTGCATCTTGACAATTCTCGGAACCTGGAAAATGGATTCCCCTGCTAGGAACAAATCGGAAAAAGCAACTTCGTGATCTATGATTAGTTCTTCCACTTCAAAATCACGTGTCATACGCTCAGAAACTTCCTTCTCGAAAGCATCTCTGAACGCAGGTAAATTAGCAGGATCTAACGTCAGGCCCGCTGCATGCTGATGCCCGCCAAATTTTTCCAACAAATGTTCACAAGCCAAAATGGCCTCGTAGACGTTGAAATCACCGGCTGTACGTGCACTTCCGGTAATTTTCCCATGGCTTTCGGTCAGCACGATCGTTGGGCGGTAATGATGCTCAATTAAACGGGAAGCGACAATTCCCACAACGCCTTTATGCCAGTCTTCTTTGTAAACCACCGTCGATTTTTTGGTTTCAAAATCCAGTTCGCCGGTTACCAGTTCCAAAGCTTCCTGAGTAATTGTAGAATCCAGCTCGCGGCGTTCTTTGTTGTAATTGTCTATTTCCTCTGAAATCTCTTTTGCCAGTTTTTTATTATCGACGATCAGAAGCTCTACCGACCGGCATCCTGTTTTCAGTCTACCGGCTGCATTAATACGCGGAGCAATCGTAAAAACAACAGAAGTCAGCGTTAACGGAAATGATTTCCCGGCCACTTCAACCAACGCTTCAATTCCAACGCGCGGATTTTCATTCATCAGTTTCAATCCATATTTACAAATTGCCCTGTTCTCGCCTGTAACCGGCACAATATCCGCTCCAATGGCAATCATCACCAGATCTAAATAAGGAAGTAATTTCTCACGCCCCCATTGCTTCGATTCAAATAAACCTTCGAGGAGTTTATACCCAACCCCGCATCCGCACAAATCTTTATATGGGTAGCCGCAGTCTACTTGTTTCGGATCCAAAATAATTGCATCCGGAAGTATTTCACCTGGAGTATGATGATCACACACAATTACATCCAAGCCTAAGTCTCTTGCATAGGCAATATTGGCAACTTCTTTGATTCCGCAATCGAGTGTAATTAGTAAATTGATTCCCAAACTTGCAGCATGTTCAACACCTTGCCGCGACAAACCGTAACCTTCGTCATATCTGTCAGGAATGTAATAGGCAACATCCGCAAATTCACCCAAAACACTATACATTAATGCTACGGAGGTTGTTCCATCCACATCATAATCTCCGTAAACCATGATTTTTTCATTCTCGTCGATGGCTGTAACCAAACGTTCAACCGCCGTTTTCATGTTCAACATCAGAAAAGGATCGTGAAGCCCTGAGATTTCCGGATTAAAATATGAACGAATTTCGGCAGCAGTTGTAAGACCTTTCTGCAAAAGCATGGCTGACATGAGGTCGCTGATTTTAAGTTCTTGTTGGATCTGTTCGATTTGACTAGATTCGGGTGATGTTTTAATAAACCAGCGTTTTTGCATATTTTTCCGTTTTCTAATATAAGTTATGAAAAAAGTTCTTTTAGTTATCGCATTTTTTTATTCGTTTTTTGCGAATGCTCAAAAAATGATACAATTTTCCGATCCTCAGCCATCCGGTTCTACCTCCACTTCTGTGTGTGATGAAAGCTGCTTTGGCAGATACAAAGATGCAAATAGCGGAGCAACATACGTGATTGATGAAAAGGGAATTTCAATAGAAACCATTGTAATTAGTTTTGTAACCCGGGCTCAAATCCGTGAATCTTCAAAATTAAAAATCAGTGGAAACTACCTGCACGGAATCAAGGGCAAAGATTCTGTAATTTGTGTTGAAGACGGAGACCGTGTTTATTATGGTGTGCCTCAGCAAATGGTAATCATTGGAAGCGGAAACGCCAATAGTTTGAACCGTATTGATGCAAAGAAATACATCATCAATTTTCATGAAGGAAGTTATTTCGAACCTAGTTTACTTACTTTCGATTCTAAGGGAATCCGGATTGTTCACGCTGACATGAGTTATACTCCTATCTTTTCAAGATACCTGCAGGTTGCAACCATTACACGCTACGGAGAAAACGTTGCAGTTATTGCTCCTACAAAAGATCAATGGACGGGACTGGAAACCATTTTATTTACGGCTGATGCTATTATTTATCTGAAAGAAAAAATATGAGTTTAAATCTGAATCCGGAAGTGAGTATGTTGGTTGCAACAATCCGGCATCCAATGGAAAACACAATCACTGAACTGCGCGAATTCATACTGGATATGGATCCTGAACTTATGGAAACCATTAAATGGAACGGGCCCAACTTTGTATTCCGGCATGAGGACAGAATAACACTGCGTGTTCAATCAACGAAATTAATTCAGATTATTTTACACTGCGGTGCAAAAAAACTCTTGTTAGACAAACCACTGATCTCCGATGAAAGCCCGTTGCTGGAATGGAAATCGTACGACAGAGCCGTTATTACCTTTAAAACTCCCGGCGATTTTGACGAATGCAAACCGGATTTAAAAAAAATCCTGGCGAAATGGTTGACTAAAGGATAATCGTACGAAGATCCGGCTACTTTATGAAAAGCATTCGTTTCCACCATGTCTTTTTCTCAAATGCTTCACCATATCCGTAAGTATAAGACGTATTCTGTTTACTTACAGCATTCATAAGGATATACATATTCTTGAGCTTCTTCTTCTTTTGCATGTCTGCAATTTCATGGAGGAAGTCCTTCTCAACAAAGCCCGAACGAACCAGGTAAAGCGTGACATCTGCAAACCGGTTTGTGGTAAGCGCATCAGCAACCAAACCAACCGGAGCATTATCAAAAATGATATAATCGTATGTTTTACGAAGTTCACCCATCAGTTCATCAAACCGTTCGCTCATTAACAACTCACTTGGGTTAGGAGGAATGTCACCAGCTGTAATTACGTCGATCGAATAAGAACCCATAGTTCGCCCAACAACAATATCGTCAGCTGTCAATTCATTATTTGCCAGGTAATTAGACAACCCGTATTTACTTTTGATATCAAGAATATCATGAACTTTCGGTTTTCGGAGATCCGTTACAATAAGCATTACTTTCTTACCGCTTGCCGCATAAATAAACGCCAGGTTCACTGATGAAGATGATTTTCCTTCTCCTCCTATACTGGAGGTAACACTAATGACTTTAGCATCAGTTCTGTTTTTCGGGAAAATAAACGACAGATTGGCTCTCAGTGCCCTGAACGATTCAGCAATACCCGATTGCGGATAGTTCGGAATCAGTAATTCATCCGTTTTCTTCGTTTCGGGAATCTCACCTAAAACAGTTAAACCGGTTTTCTCGAAATCAGCACCCGATTTGATCTTGTTATCAAACAAGTCTTTTGCATAAATAATGGAAATCGGGATAATTATTCCCAGGAAAAATGCAATGAGATATATGACCGATTTCTTCGGTGAAACCGGTACTCCGCTGCTATAAGCCGTATCAATTATTCTTGTATTGGCAACTGTTGCGGCAAGAGAAATCTCGTTTTGCTCTCTCTTTTGGAGCAGGAAGAGGTACAGACTTTCTTTAATTTGCTGCTGACGGAGAATATCACGATATTCTCTTTCAAACAAAGGAATATCCGAAATCTTTGATTGATAAAGCGCTTCTTCGCTTTTCAGTTTATTCAACTGCATTTGAGAAGAATTACGCATGTTTCGAAGACTGGTTTCCAACGATCCGCGTAAACTGGCCAACTGCGATTCAACGCGTGCAACACCGGGATGTTTTTCGCCGCTTGTTTCCCGTAATCGATTTCTTTCTAAAACCAGCGTATTGTACTGAGTAGTCATTTGCGTAACAGAAGGATCCTTAAAACCGAGATTTGCAGGTAAAAGCTGTTCATACCCGTTTTGTTCACTGATAACCTTATTCATAAAATCAGCCAGGTTCATCTCTATGCTGGTTTCTACCACTTTTTTCTCTATTTCCCCTTCTTTCCCAAGGTATGCCGCCGCATCAGAAGTTACATCAACCAAATGATGTTCCGATTTATAGCTTTCACCCTGCTTCTCAACATCCGTTAATTCAGCAGCAATGAATTTCATCCGTTCGTTGATAAAAGCAGTTGTGTTTTGAACTACCGCATTCTTATTACTGATGGCGTTCTCCTGGTGAACCGCTATCAACCGGTTTAAAATGGCGTTGTTCTTCTGTACATTATGTCCGCCTATCTTAAGTTCGAGCATATTTGCATCCTTACTAACGGCTTCTACCGTCAAATGGTTTCTTAGGTCGCCGGCAACCAAATCAATTGGCAATAAACTAATACGAATAGATTTTCCGACCCACCATCTGGAAAACTCAGGTGATTTCTCTACGATAAACTTTCCAATTGGCGAATTAATGACTGCACCATAGTTGAATGAGCCCACAAGCCCCACCCCTTCAGATATAGTATACTTTTCCGCGGAAGAAAGTGTTACATTAAATTCATACCTTTTGTGGAAAAAAGTACTGTCTGCATTAACTGCACGAACCCTTACAGGGCAGTTGTTATAGAGTTCCGAACGAACAAACCCTGTTTTTGTGCCTAAATTCTCAAACTTCCAGTTCAAACGAAGATCACTAACAACCCGTTCCATGAGAGAACGTGATTTGTACAATTCCATTTCATCTTCAAGCACGCCACCTCCACTGGAAAGCCCGAGATCTTTCAGCATTCCTAATTCTTCAGAAGCTGATCCCGGGTTTTCCTCTTCAATCAGAACAGTTGCCGAACTCTCATATTGCGGTGTGATATACCGAGCGTACAACCAGCTAATAACAAGGCATACTACTATGGAAACAACAATCCATCGCCAATGATGCATGTATTTCTGTACAAATTCACGGAATGATACAGATGTCTCATCGTTGTCATCCGATCGAAAAACTAATTCTTCCTGTTTCATTTATCGCGTAATAAGGGTAACTGTAGTCACAACAAGAGAAGTCAGTGATATAAAAATAGCACCTGTTGTTCTCCAAACGGTTCCTTCAGACCGGGCTGCAGCATTCGGTTGTACATAAACCACATCATTTTGCTGGAGGTAATAAGCAGGTGAAGAAAACACTTCTTTAGAGGTTAAATCGATTCTATACTCTTTCTTTACACCTACGGAATCACGGATCACAAGTACATTTTGCCGTACTCCCGACATACGCAGATCACCAGCCAGGCCAATGGCCTCCAGAATGGTAATACGTTCATTAGGAATTTTGAAACTTCCTGGAGTTTTAACATCGCCAAGAACCGTAACCTTAAAATTCAGAATCTGGATTTGTACGGTTGGGTTTTTCAACTGATCCTGCAGCTTTAGCTTTATTTCCTCTTCCAATTGCATACGGTTCTTGCCTGCGACAGCAATATTTCCCAAAACAGGAAGACTGATCTCGCCATTCGCGTTCACTAAATATCCGTACGGAGCCGGATTACCGCTAGTATAACCTTGATTAAGGGCCTGCGCTGCAGGAAGATTAAATACAGCTGCAGCTTCCGGGTCTTCGGCTGTAATAATAACAGAAATAAAATCATCAACCCTGAATTCAGGAGTAAAACTGGCAGCCGAAACAACCACCGAATCTTTTTCAGAATCCTGAAAATAAACCATCTTCTCCTGCGTCTTGCAACTTGTTAAAGGCGCTCCTAACAACAAAAGGACAGGAAAGAAACAAATACAAAATTTTAGCATTCCGCTATATCAATAAATTAGCCACAATATGTTCGTTGTCAAAATCTGACTCCTCTTATACGCTTATTCGTACAAAGGGTTACCACCATCTTCTTTTAAAAGTCTTAATCTTCTTTTTGCAACTGTAAATGCTCTTGAACGCTTCAGCTGGTAAAGGTAAAAGGAGACACTTGCAAACAAGAGAAATATAATAAGCAACGACACGTACATATTGGTTATTTTAATTACTACAGAAATTATCCCAACACAGAGAATATTAAAAATTGCTACAAACATACTGGCTTTTGCATGCGGCAAATTATAACTGTCAACTATTACGTGGTGCAAATGGTTCCTGTCGGGAGTAAAAATCCCTTTTCTGTTCACAAAACGTATTGCAAAAACACGCGCTGTATCAAAGAGTGGAATAATCAAGAACGACACAATAATAATCGGAATATCTATAGCATTAAACGGTAATTTATTTAACGAAGGAGTATTCAGGGATAAAAAACGAACCGCCATGATACCAAGCATTAACCCAATTAACATGGAACCGGTATCGCCCATAAAAATTTTGTTCCTGGCTGATAAGTTAAAGAACAGAAAAC
>CBFGMW010000067.1:0-9132 GCA_965649925.1 uncultured Fluviicola sp. | reverse complement strand
CATTCAACGCCGATTTCGATGGTGACCAGATGGCGGTTCACTTACCATTAGGTAACGCTGCAATTTTGGAAGCTCAATTGTTGATGCTTGCTTCTCACAACATTTTGAACCCTGCGAATGGCGCACCGATTGCGGTACCTTCTCAGGATATGGTCTTGGGTCTGTACTACATTACGAAAGCTCGTACTAGTACTCCTGAACACAAAGTGAAAGGTGAAGGAAGTACATTCTATTCTCCGGAAGAAGTTATCATTGCGAATAACGAAGGAAAATTGGATTTACATGCACCGATCAAAGTTAAATCGTACGATTTAAATGCAGAAGGTGTTCCTACATTAATGATGATCGACACTACTTGTGGACGTGTATTGTTCAACGAAGTTGTTCCACGCGAAGTAGGATTCATCAATGATGTATTGACTAAAAAAGCATTACGTGACATTATCGGTCATGTATTGAAAATATGTGGCACAGCTAAAACAGCTAAATTCTTAGATGATATCAAAGAATTAGGATACTCTATGGCCTTCAAAGGTGGTTTGTCATTCAACCTGGATCACATTATCATCCCGAAAGAAAAAGAGATCTTAGTAGCTAAAGCTGAAACGGAGGTGAAAGAGGTAATGGCCAACTACAACATGGGTCTTATCACGAATAACGAACGTTACAACCAGATCATTGATATTTGGACGCACACTAACTCGCGTTTGACAAATACATTGATGGAACAGTTGAAAAACGATAATCAAGGGTTTAACTCCATCTACATGATGTTTGACTCTGGAGCTCGTGGATCGAAAGAACAAATCCGTCAGTTGTCAGGTATGCGTGGATTGATGGCGAAACCGCAAAAATCCGGAGCTTCTGCACAGGAAATTATCGAGAATCCGATTCTTTCTAACTTTAAAGAAGGTCTTTCGATTTTGGAGTACTTTATCTCTACTCACGGTGCACGTAAAGGTTTGGCCGATACGGCATTGAAAACAGCCGATGCGGGTTACTTAACACGTCGTTTGGTGGATGTTGCACAAGATGTTGTTATTAATATCGATGATTGTGGTACATTAAGAGGTTTGGTTGCTACTTCATTGAAGAAAAACGATGATATCGTTGAACCGTTGGTTGACCGTATTTTAGGTCGTACAACAGTACACGACATATATGAACCTGAAACAGAGAACTTAATTGTTGCTGCAGGTGAATTGATTTCTGAAACAGTTGCTGATGCAATTGAAAAAGCCGGAATCGAAGAAGTTGAAATCCGTTCAGTATTGACTTGTGAAATGCGTAGAGGAGTTTGTTCGAAATGTTACGGACGTAACCTTTCAACTCACCGCCCTGCACAAGAAGGTGATGCTGTTGGAGTTGTAGCTGCTCAGTCAATTGGTGAGCCGGGTACACAGTTAACACTTCGTACATTCCACGTTGGGGGTACTGCCTCTAACATTGCGGATGTATCCGATTTGAAAGCAAAATCGTCAGGTAAATTGGAAATCGACGAGTTACGTACAATCTCTCGTAAGGGTGCTGACGGAACTGAAAAAATCATTGTTGTAGGGCGTTCAGGTGAATTGAAAATTACTGATCCGAAAACAGGAGTTGTATTAATGACTTCAAACATTCCTTACGGTTCCGAAATGATGGTTGATAACAACATTTCAGTGAAAAAAGGAGACGTTATCTGTAAGTGGGACCCGTACAATGCGGTAATCATTTCAGAGGTTTCAGGAAAAGTTGTATTCGAAAACATTATTGACGGTGTTACTTACCGTGAAGAAGTCGATGAGCAAACAGGATTTACTGAAAAAGTAATCATCGAATCTCGCGATAAGAAGAAAAACCCTGCAATTCATATCATTGAACCTAAGACGAAAGAAGTATTACGTGAATATAACATTCCTGTTGATTCTCATATTTCCGTAAGCGAAGGCGATAAAGCAGAATTAGGAGTTATTTTGGTTAAGATTCCGCGTGTAGCTGGTAAAACAGGGGATATCACCGGAGGTCTTCCTCGTGTAACGGAGTTATTCGAAGCGCGTAACCCTTCAAACCCTGCTGTTGTTTCTGAAATCGACGGAATTGTTGAGTTCGGTAAGATCAAGCGTGGTAATCGTGAAATTCAGGTGACGTCTAAAAACGGAGATGTACGTAAGTATTTAGTTCCGCTTTCTAAACATATCCTTGTACAGGAAAATGACTTTACACGTGCTGGTCAACCGTTGTCTGATGGAGCGATCACACCGAATGACATTTTGAACATTCAGGGACCAACGAAAGTACAGGAATACATTGTGAACGAAATCCAGGAGGTTTACCGTTTGCAAGGGGTGAAAATTAACGACAAACACTTCGAGGTGATTGTACGTCAAATGATGTTGAAAGTGGAGATTATCGACGCTGGAGATACTCGTTTCTTAGAAGGACAATCTGTTCACAAAGCGGATTTCATGGAAGAGAATGACGGAATTTACGGAATGAAAGTGGTTGTTGACGCTGGAGATTCACCAGACTTGAAAGCAGGTCAAATTGTTTCAGCTCGTAGATTGCGTGATGAAAACTCACAATTGAAACGTGCCGACAAACAATTGGTTGAATCACGTGATGCAGTTCCTGCAACATCAACTCCATTGTTACAAGGTATTACCCGTGCGTCATTGCAAACGCAATCGTTCATCTCTGCTGCTTCCTTCCAGGAAACAACAAAAGTATTGAACGAGGCTGCAATCTCAGGAAAAGAAGATCACTTATTAGGTTTGAAAGAAAACGTAATCGTTGGTCACTTAATCCCTGCAGGTACAGGTGTACGTCGTTTCAACAGAGTAATTGTTGCAAACCAGGAAGAGTTAGATACACTTCAGGCTCAAAGCTAAGAAGCACTCATTTAAAAATACAATCCCTCTTGGCTTGGCCGGGAGGGATTTTTTTGTATATTCAATCCAAAATTCAAACCTGAAAAATGCCTTTTGTCAAAACCATCGCCCTCATTTTCGTACTTGCCCCTTTCAGGTTTATAGCACAATCAGATACGTTAGAACTACCCGAATTAACAACCAGTAATATTTCCTGCTTTTACATTGTTGATAAGATTTGGACAGATAAAACAACAGCCTATAAACGGGATCCGTATGGAGTTCTGAATTTTATCGAAATTGAAAATGGAGCTATTACGGCTATTTCCAGCAGTTCGAAAGTAAGATTAAATTTCTATGGTCCGATTGAAAATCTGGAAACCGTTTTGATTGACGAAGTAAATACACTGAAATTACATTCCCGGGAGTACAATCATAAGGGATTAGACGGTGCTTGTGTATTTGAGATTTACCAAAAAGACGATCAGGTAATGGTTCATGTTTATCCGAAACGTGTGTTGACCGACTATTATTTCCAGGTGCATACCGCAACGGATACTGAAATTGCTGAGATCCGCAAGTATATTCTGGAAAACACACCGAAGTATTAGTGATTCGCTTTGTTCTTATTTCCTATTCAACACATAAACTGCAGCAATTCCCAACAATCCTCCGAGAATGGTGTACCAGTGGAGTTGTTCGTTCAGAATAAAAAAGGAAGATAGACCTGCACATAAAGGAACGGTGAAGATGAAACTGCTTGCTCTTTCCGCACCAATTTGAGAGGTTGCATAAAAATACATAGTAGTAGCGAAACTCGTAACTACTACACTTGCGAAAAGTAAATTCCCCCAAAACATTGGCTCTACACAGTGAACCAGATTATTCAGTTCAGGATAATCAGCTACAGGTAGCATGAACAGTAATGTTACCACATACATCCAGAATGTAAACGCAAAAGGATTTCCAAATTCGTTTGATCGGGAACTGAATTTACTCATCACTGACCAAATAACCGCGCTTGCAAGGAATAAGACATTTCCTGTGTTTTTCAGTATGTTCACGTTATCCCACAATCTAAGCAATACAACTCCGGCACATGCGCCAAGTAATATTCCAATGGTTTCTTTAGCTTTTGGCTTCCGTTTTGCAAGTAATATACCAATAGAATAAGCCAAAATCGGATTCAGCGTTGTTACTAAAATTCCACCCGCACCAGGGCTCCCATTTTTCAATCCGGCCAAAAAAGTATAGTTGTAAGATGCCATCATTATTCCTGAAATAAGGATAAATGGAATTCCTCTTTTTGAAACGGTCAGTTTTACCTTTAATAGAATAAGTAAACAGAATAGGCTAGTGATTACCAGTGTATAACGCAGAATGCCTAAACTTACGGGTGAGCCGAAAGAAGTTAAAACCTTATTTGATGGCCAGCTCATTCCCCAGATAATCATACTAATGATCATCGCTGTGGTAAGATTGACAGTTTTAGTTAATTTCAGCAAATTCCTTTTTTGGATGCAAATGTACATTTTGAAATGATTGCCTTTACACAGTTGCCGGGAAAGTTGTTTTTTTTCATGGGAAACATAAACCTGAAGGATTTTTCGGCAGCTAAGATCAGTTCTTAATTTGTTTTTTGAAGGATGAACTGGTGAGAGATTATATAGGTGATAATAGCGGTACTTAATCCGAAAATATTAGCATCCAGCTGCCAGGGTAGTTCTAACTCGGATAAGATCAGTATTAAAGTTACCGAACCGCCGGAGATCATTGAAATCAAAGCTGGTGCAGGGAAACGTTTTTTTAATATCAATGCCGCTATCACCGGAACAAACAGACCGGAAACCATAAACGCATAGGCGTAAAGCATAAGTGAAATAACGTTTTGCATCACTGAAGCAAGGAGTATAGCGAGTATTCCTACAGTTAACGTTGTGATTTGTGAAATTCGGACTACTCTGGAATTGCTCAATTTCCAGCTTTTGGGAATGAGATCTCCGACAACACTGCCTGAGGCAGCCATCAAACAACTATCTGCCGTAGATAGCACTGCTGAAAAATAAGCAGCTATTACGATACCGGAAAATCCAATTGGAAGTACCTGGCGTAACAATAACGGCAGCCCCATTTCATTATCAATAACTACTCCATCCGCGGTAGGAATAACACCTTTCTGAACCGCAACATTTGCCAGCATCCCGAGAAAAACACCGGTAAATGCCATAAACGGCCATTCTAACATGCCGGCAATGTACCATGCTTTTTTAGCAGCTTTTTCATCGCGGCAGGCAAAGATCCGCTGATATAAAGTCATTCCGACAAACCAGATCGGAATAATTGTAACACTCCAATTGATTATCTGATTCCAGGTAATGTTCGTTAAAGAACTCATATCTTTATTCAGATACGGGGCAATACCATCATAACCACCTAACGCTGACCATGCAAAAGGAATTGCAACTCCCATCAATCCTGCAAGAAGAATAATCCATTGAATCGTATCAGTGTAAATTACCGCTTTCATTCCCCCAAGCATAGTATAGAACACAACAATAAATCCCATGACCCACAACATCATTTCACTGTTAACGGTTGGAAGAAACGCCGATGTCAGCTTGGAACCTGCAAGCAACTGCGAACTGGTGAAACCACTGTAACCGATAATGCAAATGACCGACGATACCAGGGCCACTTTTTTGTTATACAGGAACCCGAACACCTGAGGAAGCGTCAGAAAATGCCTGCCATTTGTCCGTTGCCAATGAAATACTTTTGGAATTAGAAATGCAGCGCTCATCCAGGCTCCGATCAGTCCGGTAAAAAGCATCCATGAACCGGAAAGTCCCATAGAAAAACCAACACCTCCCAATCCGATTGAAAAACCACCGCCAACATCCGTTGCTACAACCGATAAACCAACATGTGCACTGCTTATATTTCCACCTCCAGTAAAATAATCACGTTCATTGCTGTGTTTTCCTGAAAAATAGAAACCAACAGCAAGCATCATTAGAAAATAAACAATAAAAATAATGAGATCGATTCCCGCCATAAGTTTTCGGTTTAGGTAGTTTGTGGTTCGGTTTCCTTCCTCATTTCCGGCTGAAGGAAAAGTGTTTGTGTAGGATAAGCAAAATCAATTTTTTGTTGTTCAAACAATTTATGAATTGCCAGATAGATCGTTTGCTGCTTATCCATGTAAAAATCAAAGTCTGTAGACAAAACATGATAGACGAATTCAAAGTTCAGACTGGAGTCACCAAATCCTGAAAAATGGCCACGATCGAATGCTACATCCTGTTCCGAGTCAATAATTTGCCTGACGATTTCGGGTATATTTTTAAGCTGTGAATGTGAAGTTTGATAAGTGACTCCCAGTTGAAACACAATCCGCCGTTTTTCTAAACGTTTGTAGTTGTGAACCCGCGCATTTGTTAAATCCGTATTCGAACAAATCAGCTGTTCTCCTCCCAAGGTTCTGATACGTGTGGTTTTAATACCGATTTGCTCAATTGTCCCAACCTTATCATCAACATGAATAAAATCACCTATTTCAAACGGCCGGTCGAAAAAAATGACGAAATAACTGATCAATTCTCCTAAAATAGCTTGTGCGGCAAGTGCAATTGCGATTCCACCAATCCCTATGCCGGCTATAAGCGTCGTAACATTATATCCGAGATTATCAAACAGAAACAGTAAACCAATACACCAGATAATGATGTTAATCACAATTATCAGACCATTAGCCTGCTCCATTTTATCGTCGGTACTATTGTTCCGGGCCACAAATGCAGCCACAAACTTCCTGAAAAGACTGCTGATGATTCGAAGAATAAAAAATGTGCAAATGATTAAATATGCTGAATGAAAGTATGATCTTACCTGAGGAGTGAACTTCAATCCCGATAACCATTCTGAGCAAAGAGCAAAATACACAGCACTGAAATAAAGAAACGGAATCGCGAATCGTTCAGCACTATCAATCAATGCGTCATCCCAGGTATTAGCAGATTTTAATGAATGTGCTTTGATTCTTCGAATCACGAGTAAACTGAACAATTTGATAACTACAATTTGTGCTACGGCAAAGCCTATCGAAACAAGCCATGAATAAACACTGTTACCCAATAAATGATAGGATAAAAAATTTGTCATACTTTTTTTTCGGGAAGGGGTAAATTAACAACACTTTTGGCTGAATTCGGGATTTCAAATCGTTTGTCAACGTAGTCCGAATTCATTATCCTGAGAATTCCCATGTAATTCATGTTAAACTCAATTAAATCCCCGGTTTTCAGGTTTCTGGGATTGGTGCCAAGATCGAGTACTGTCATGTCAGAACTTGCGCCAACGATGATCATGTCTTCATGGATTGGCTGAATATTATTCGCGTCTATATCCAAAAGTCCAACATCCACAATTGCCCTAAAAGATGAGATTCCAAGTAAGGATTCATCTATTGAGATTTCTTCTAACTGCAGGTTTTTCCCCATTTCCCCATTTGGGACCAGTGGTTTTTGACTTAGTTCGATGATTTCAGCATATAGCTTAAAGATATTTTGATGCATTTCTTTATGCGGACCATTACTATATACATCTGTTCCAAGAAACAGTGTTTCACCTACCCTGAACTGGTTAATTCCTAATGGAAGCAAACCCTTTTCAAGTAGCGGAATCGTTACGGAAGCACCACCGGATATGAAAGGAATGACCTTATTGAACCTGGCTTCAACGAGTTGTTTATACAAGCACAGCTGGATCAATTTATCCTGATTAGGTAAAACGCCCGACATACAAGTTAGATTCGTACCTATTCCAATGATTACTATATTGGGTAAATCAAAGACAGCTTCATAGAAGTCAATAAACTGTTCACGCATTACTCCCTCTCTCAATTCTCCCATTTCAATCATGATCATGATCTTGTGGATCTTATTTTGTAAAACCGCTTCTTTAGAAAGTAGTTTAATAGTTTCCAGTTCAGTATTGAAACTAATATCGGCGAATTGAATAATACGCGAAACCATTCGTTTAGGTGGTGGTTTAATGAATACGGTTTCTATTTCCGGAGCAATAGATTTGATAATTTTTAAATTGGTGATTCTGCTATCACAAACTTGTTTCAGATTCAGTTCACGGATTACAGCTTCAAGAAATTTTTGATTTCCGCAAAGAATTTTCACAACTACCGACCATTCGATACCTTGCCCTTTAAACAAAGTGTCTAAAAACCGAAAATTTGTTTGCAGCTTATGTGTGTTCAGTGTAATAAAAGCCATGTCTAGTCTTTAATTAGTCGCATTTCAACGTATTTATTTATAAAACCGGCTTTTTCATAGAGATGAAGTGCGGGGTTGTCTGATTCTACGTGTAAAGCAATACTTCCTTTTGTCTGGTCGATAATGGTTTTGAGTAGTTTTTTTCCTACACCCATCCCTCGGTAGTCTTTATGAGTGGCAATGTATACAAGTATGTTTTCAGGAATATATCCTTCCATTCCGGTAAAATTTACAATTGCAACACCGGTAAGCAGGCTGTCATAAAAGGAGGTAACAATTAAACCGCCTTTATTTGCTTCCAACGAAAGAGCATAATTAATAGCTTTTAGGATGTCTTGCTTTGAATCTCCATATTGCTCCAGGTGGTAATGTAAAAAAGTTGCGAACGTCTCTTTTTCAAGTACTGCTGGTTGTTTTCTCGGGGTATAAACTTCATGAATCATAAATAAAATATTAATGTTGCAAGACATCAATCAAGAAGCCTTGAACACATGTTTCTGACACTAGGGTCTTTTAATTATTTCAATTGTTCCGGAATACTACATCCAGATCGGCAACACAACTATATGACGTGTCTAAATAAGAATTGTCTATGGTCTTTTGGATGGAATTTCATTTGAAATTCACTAGACCTGAGTGGCAATTCGAACTATAATTCCGAAAACCTTCGGGATTACAATATAAGCAGAATCAATGTGTTTAAAAAATTTGTTGAGATTATAAATGTGTTTTTACTAGGTCAAAACCGGCGAATTTCAGATTGTTTGATGAGTTGAAATATGGCTTGCGGATCTTTCTGAAAGATAGAGGAGACGGTCGAATGCTGACATTGATTTTTCAACTTTTTAAATAGCTTTCTGATAAGTATGTTAAAAAAACAAAAAGATAATTACTTCAGTGAGGTTAATTTGTTTAAAATAACTTCCATACCGCTCTTCAGCCCAATATTCCTATTTATAGAATTCATGCTAAAAACTTGGTAAAATCAATGAGAATAA
>CBFGMW010000066.1:0-9167 GCA_965649925.1 uncultured Fluviicola sp. | reverse complement strand
CACTGGTGAGTTATATGAACTTTGAAACAACTTATCCGGAGAACCCATTTGTGAAAGATGCCCAGGATAAAATTTACGCGCTTTCCACCAGGAACAATACGGTTGCCGATTTGGATGCTTTTTTGAAGAAATTCCCGAATAATATAAACGTTGATGATGCCTGGCGAAGACTCTATCAATTGTATATGATTGATTTCTCGAAGGAACGCATTGCACTATTCAAAAGCGAATACCCGAATTATCCGGGAATGGCCGGACTTGATGCTGAAATTGCGCTTTCAGAAGTTGTTTTTCTTCCGTTAAAGGTCGACGGAATGTTCGGCTGGATGGACCAAACCGGTAAGACATTGATCGCACCTCAATATACAAATGTTGGCTTTTTTAAAGACGGTTTGGCCTGGGCTGAGAAGAACGGAAAATATGGTTTTGTTAATAAATCCAATCAAGTTGTCGTTCCTTTTCAGTTTGAAAGCGCAACTAATTTCGAGAAAGGAAGATCAATCATAGAGAAAGACGGGCTTTATGGATGTATCGACAGAACCGGGGCATTTATTATCCCTCCCCAATTCAAAGATTTAGGCCTTTACACCGAAGGATTGATGTACGCCCAGAAAGACAGTCTTTTCGGATATTACGACGGATTCGGAATGCAGCGGATTCCTGCCATTTTCGATGAAGCTTTTTCATTTGAGAATGGTCGTGCTAAAGTTGTTTATCAGGGTTATACCGGATTTATTGATGTTTACGGCAGCTACATTGTAAAACCAATGTATGAAAATCTGATATCATTCTCAGATTCGATCTTAATAAACGAAGGAGAAGAGTATTTGGAATTTATCAATATCAAAACCGGAAAATTGCTCGATTTGAAAGCAGATGCGGTTAGTTCATTAATAAACAACCTGGCAGTGGTAACGTTCGATGGTAAAGTAGGCTATATCAACAACAGAGCCGTTGTTACCATACCTCTGAAGTTTGATGAGTTTACAAACTGTACGGTTGATGGTGCCTTTGTTGGCAATTACGCAAAAACCGCTCTGAAAGGTAAATACGGAATTATTGATAAAACCGGAAAAACCATAGTTCCGTTCAGCTACCCGAAAATGGGAGATGTCGGAAGCTTGATTGCCGTTGAAAAAGCTGGTAAATGGGGATATATTGATTTGGCAAATCAATGGAAAATAGCTCCGATTTATGAGAATACCGAATCGTTCAAAGATGGTTTGGGGATTGTTCAGAATCTGACCGTTTATGGTGCTGTAAATGCTGCCGGAAAAGTGATTATTCCAATTGAATTTACAACCGTGAATCGAATTGATAAAACACATTACAACGTTACCAAAGGCGCGAAAAACGGGATTTATTCAAACGAAGGCAAGTTACTTGTTCCTGCTGAATACAACCGGATGCAGAAAATAGATGACGATTGGTATGCGTTGTTCAAAGGTCAGGAGTTAAACTATTTCCAGTTGTCGACCAACACATTAGTTATCCCTAAATAGAAAGCTATGAATTACCTAACTGCCTGTTTGTTTTTATTCTGTTCATTTGCTGGCGCTGCGCAGATCAACGGTCATTTTTCTTTTAACTATAAGTTTACGAACCTAAGTGATGATCAGGTAGAAGAACAGCGGGTGGAAGTTTATTCATCAAAAAACTTCTTTACAATTTCGTCTGAATTCGATGGGTTTGTTTCCGAATCCGTCATAGTTGACCGTTCAAAGAAAGAGGCGGTGGAGTTAATGAAATATGTCATCAATGAAAATTATACAGAAAAACTATTTTCTTTAATTTCTTATACTGATTCAATAGATGAATCTTCCTACAAGAGTTTTCTCATGGGACGCCTTTTATGGATTCGATTTTCTGAACCGGAAATCGAATTTTTACCAGAAACGAAATCTATTTTTGGATTAACATGCCAGAAGTTTGTCTTACATAAATCGTTCGTAAGTGAACCCGGAGAGTATACAGATGTGGAAGGTTGGGTAATACCAAATTCTCATTGTAGTATTGACGGGAAGCAGAATTTTTTGGACACCAAAATGGGAATGATTTTGGAAATGAAAGTAGATTTTGGGTTTGGTATTCAGGAATTGAAATGTCTGGCATATGATCCTGACTTTTCTGAGTCAGATGAAATTTATAATACGAACGTTCCTGCGGGATACACCAAAATGGAGTAATTCGCGGTCAGATTTTGCTTTCCCGGATTTTGTTCCGATTTTGGCTTTACTTTTGTTAACACAACACACACTTTAATTAAAAGCAATTATGAAAAAACTAATCTTACTATGCTGCCTAAGTCTCGCTGGTAATTTATTCGCACAGAAAACAGGTACCTATTCTTTCCAATTAACTATTAGCAGTGAAGATGAATCTGATACCGCCAATATAGATATTCATCTGAATGCTGATTATTTTGCGATGAGTACCTCGTTTAGTTACGATGTGGATGAAAAAATTCTTGTTGATATTAAGAACAAGCGTGTTTTGGAACTCTTAAATGAAGATGAAACAGATAAAGAATACTATAATAGTTTTTGGGAAACCAGCAGCGATGAAATTTTCATGGTTTCCGAGTCAAGCGATTTCCTGAGCCCTAAAACCACTATGCGTGAAAGTATCCGTTTAGAGTCGGAGAAGAAAACCAGAGATGGATTCAATTGCCAGAAAATTTCATTGATGGATGAAGAACAAAATGTAGTTGGAACCGGTTGGATGGCGCTTGGACTACATCTTTCCGCAACAGATGAACTGGCTTTTTTCGATACGGCTGAAGGAACAATTATTTCTTACGACCTGGAATTTGACGGTGCGAAAAGTACCTTGCGCCTGGTAGCCAAAACACCAACTGTTATAAATCCGAATGCAGCATTTAATTTCGAAATTCCTGCCGGATATGTAGATGGGGACGAATTGTTGGAAGGTGATTATTCTGACGAAGAGTATTCCGACGAGGAAGGTGACGAAGAAGAATAATTCAATTTACAATAGAAATAGAAAGGACAAAGAAGTTTGTCCTTTTTTTGTGCGCTATTCTTAGGAGCTTCTTATTTTTGTACAACCAAAATAAAGATGATATGTCGCAACGTAATTGGACTTCAGTAAAATCCTATACAGATATTAAATTTGAGGTTTTCGAAGGAATCGCCAAATTAACTATAAACCGCCCGAAAGTGTACAATGCTTTTCGTCCGGAAACGAATTTTGAATTGCTTGATGCACTTGAAATTTGCAGAGAAAGACAAGATGTTGGAGTTGTGGTTCTTACTGGTGCCGGCGATAAAGCGTTTTGTTCCGGGGGTGATCAAAATGTGAAAGGAGTTGGTGGTTATATCTCTGAAAACGGTGTTCCAAGATTGAATGTACTGGATGTCCATAAAGCCATTCGCTCGTTGCCTAAACCGGTAATTGCTATGGTGAACGGTTACGCAATTGGTGGTGGACATGTACTTCATGTAGTTTGTGATTTGACGATTGCTTCAGAGAATGCGCGTTTCGGTCAAACAGGACCAAAAGTCGGAAGTTTTGATGCCGGTTTTGGTTCTTCTTTCCTTGCAAGTCATGTCGGACAGAAAAAAGCACGCGAAATATGGTTCTTATGTAATCAATATACTGCTGACGAAGCAGAGAAAATGGGAATGGTGAATAAAGTAGTTCCTTTGAAAGATTTGGAAGATATAACGGTTGAGTGGTGTCAGACGATCATGAAGCGTTCACCGTTGGCAGTTCGTATGATCAAACGCGGATTGAATGCTGAATTGGATGGACAACGCGGGTTGATGGAATTTGCCGGAGATGCAACATTGATGTATTATATGATGGAAGAAGCACAGGAAGGGAAACGTGCTTTCCTTGAAAAGCGCGAGCCAAACTTCCAGCAGTTCCCTAAATTCCCATAATCTGTATTGATAATGCGATTATCCATTCTTCAAAAATCAATGGGTTTTAACTGGGACGAAGTAAAGAATAAACTCGTTTCTGCTGGTACTAATCTGGCAATCGCAATTCTAATTGTGATTGTTGGCTGGTGGATTGCCAAAACCGCAGGAAAGGGAATCCGTAAAGTTCTTACAAAAAGTAAAACTGACGCCGGGTTAATTACTTTCCTGACCTCACTTGTTGTGATTTCATTGAAAGTGCTGGTAATTATTACTGCAATTACGCAGGTTGGTGTTCAAATGACCTCGTTCATTACCATACTCGGAGCTGCAGGTTTGGCTGTCGGTATGGCTTTTAGCGGAACACTTGCAAACTTTGCCGGTGGAGTAATGATCTTGTTCTTCAAACCTTTCAAAGTTGGTGATACTATTTTGGCGCTTACTCATGAAGGAAAAGTAACCGAAATTCAAATTTTCTATACGTATCTCAATACAGGTGATAATAAGGTGGTTATTCTTCCGAACGGACCGTTGGCAAATGGGAATCTGGTGAATTTTACCAAAGAAAAAAAGCGAAGAGTAGAGTGGTCGTTTGTTTTAGATCCGGAAGTTGATTATCTGAAAGCTCATGAAACGCTCCATAAGTTAATTCTTGAAGAAAAGCGTGTTATTCCCAAGCTGGAAACAACAGTTGTTTTAAACGGATTACAGCGCGGAGCACCCCATGTTTTAGTGAGAGCGTGGGTTTCAACAGATACGGTTAGCAGTGTGCACGCTGATTACAACAGAGCGGTTTACGATGCGTTTCGGGAGTTAAATATTCAGTTCTTTAAGGAGTTATAGTACTATGAGCGACCTCAATTCGCATCCGATCATCCTTGGTTACATCCAATGGAACAATTTCGGTAAACATCTTGGAATGGATTTTACAATCATTGAAGCCGGAGTAGTGGAATACCGGTTGGAAATAATGGAAATGCATTTGGCTACAACGAAAGCTTCTCATGGTGGTGTCCAGGCTGCTTTAATGGATGCCGTTCTTGGAGTAGCAGCGCTTTCGGAAGTTTGTTCCGAAGGAAAAGTAGTTTCAACGGTGAGTTTGAACGTTAATTATTTAAGTCCTGCATTTCTGGGTGATACATTATTCGCCAAAGCCAAAGTCATTAAACGCGGAAAATCGTTATTGTTCACACATGGTGAAATCTACAATCAAAACGGAAAATGTTTGGTTACGGCAAGTGCTACAATGAATGCTTATCCGGTAGAAAAACTACAAATTACGGATTAAATGTATGAACCCGCTTTTGATTTCAGGTTCAGTCATACATTCAAATTGGTAGGTCAATTTATAAAAATAGGTACCATCTTCAACTGGTAACGAATCAAATTTTCCGTCCCAAAATTCTTGATAATCGGATGTTTGAAACAGTATGTTTTCCCAGCGGTTCATTATTACAAGCTTGTAGAAAGTTGTTTTATTTGATTCAATCTCGAAGTAATCATTAACGTCGTCATTGTTTGGAGTAAAAACATTCGGAATTTCGCCTAGAAATGCTCCTGAAGTATCAACCAAAATGGTGTCCGTAAATGCACAGCCGTTTTCAGATGCTGTTACCCAGTAGTAACCCGGATAATTAATTTGTATCGTTGGGGTGGTCTCACCGGTTGACCAAACAATAGGGAGCTCATCGGATTGTGCAGTTAAATAAGTTGGGTATGCCGGGCACATTTCTATATCGGGACCAACTGAGACAACTGCCGGTGATTGGATTACAATTGTGTTAGTAACCGTATCGGAGCACCCAATTTCGTTTACAACGATTAAGCTTACTTCGTATGTGCCGGTTGAATCAAACGTAAGAGAGCCATCAAATTCATTTCCTGCAACAGGCTCACCTAAATACCATGTTACACTATCTAAAGGAAGAACCGAATTAGAGGTATTCACAAAATTCGTTTGCTGATTAACACAACCGTACATAGTGTTGAAAGATGCTGTTGGGATACTTGGAATCGCACCCAGATCTGCTTCAATTTCAAGGTGTACAGATGCACAACGTATATCACTGTTTGGAATATCCAGTAAATAGGTACCGGCTTCGTTTATTTCTATTTGATTTGTCCCCTGTCCTGAAACTATTCCCGGCCCGCTCCAGTTATAAACATCAAATCCATCTGCTGTTCCAATAAAATGTGTTTGATCGTCGCAGCTTGTGAATTCATAAATTAGATTTGAAGAACAAAAGGCATCTACATAGGCGTAACCCCAGTCAACATTATATATGCACCAGGAACTTGATAATTCAAAAGTTAACGTTTGGTTGATGTATGGAGTTAGGTCAACTGCAACAGTTGTCCACGGTTTATAATAGATAGGATAACAGCACTCGGAAGCTTGATTTTGTTCAAAACCCTCGGTACTCTGAATAAATCCATCACTTAAATCAGGTTGTGCATATTCATAGAGTAAAGTACAGGGAACTTCTTCTCCCGATTGATTTTTTACATGAAGACTTACAAACGAAGCTTCTTGTTCCAGATGCGGGTAACCCAAAAAAACAATTGAATAGGAGTAGATAAAATACTTGGTTGTACTGTCTATAGTTATTTGCCGGCTTATTTTAGACTGAGTTGGTTGAAGTTTGTTGCCCAATTTCACGGCATTAAATCCGGAAACAGATAGCGGGAAATGACCATACGGGTCTTCCTGATTTCGATTCACAATTTCAACAAATCCTGAAGTGTTCCAGTTTGTTGTGGTGCCATTCTCAAAATCAATGTTGTCACAATCAGATTGAGAAAAAACAGCAATCCTGCTGAGTATAAATAATATAACTAGCGTAGGTTTCATTACAAGTTAACAGATGCATGAAACCAGTTGAAGGTTGGAAACAATAAAAGAAATTCTGTGAATCGAACAGGAGGATTCTATCCGTGATCTTGAGAGCGAAATTTAAATTAATACGAAAGTTGAATCAATTTAATCGCTTCTTTCGCTTCCTTCACATCATGTACTCTCAGAATATGTGCTCCTTTGCTTAAGGCAATTGTATTGAGAACAGTAGTTCCGTTGAGCGAATCATTTTGGTGGATATCAAGTGCTTTGTAAATCATCGATTTTCTGGACAATCCAACCAGTAACGGAACCTCGAAAACATGAAAATGCTCGAGTTGTTTCAGCAGTTCATAGTTTTGTTCCATAGTTTTGGAAAACCCGAATCCAGGGTCAACGGCAACGTCCATAATTCCCATTTCGCGGGCTTTTCCAACTTTTTCAGACAAATGATAAAGTGTATCGGCGAGGAGGTTTTTGTACGTGATTTCTGTTTGCATTGTTTGCGGATTTCCCTTCATGTGCATCAGGATCATCGGTACTTTCTGATAGGCAACTTCGCGCATCAAATCTTTATCAAGATCTCCGGCAGAAATATCGTTTATGATATTTGCTCCTTCATTACAGGATCTTCTTACTATGTCGCTGCGAAACGTATCAATTGAAACTAAAATATCAGGAAATTCGACTTTAATAAACTTTAACGCTTTCGAAATACGGGCCCATTCTTCATCTACTGAAATCTCTTCAGCTCCCGGGCGCGAAGAGTAACCTCCAAGATCTAAAATGTCAACTCCTTCATTTACATGTTTTTCCACCAATGAATGAAGATCTTTGTCAGTTGAAACGCGGCTTTTTTCATAAAATGAATCAGGCGTGCAATTCACAATTCCCATCACTTTCGGTTGGTCAAAAGTGAATAACTTACCACCACAATTCCAGCTGTAATTTCGTGGAAATTGACTACTTTCATCGCTCAAAAAATTCATGTCCATATCTATGAGTCAAACTACGGTACAATATAACGAAATAGTAGCGCTTTGCAGAGAAATCTTCATTAAAAAAAATAATGATTACGGTACTTCCTGGCGCATTGCACGTTCAAGTTCACTAACCGACCAGTTGTTCATAAAAGCGAACAGAATTAAGACTTTACAGGAAACGCAGACCAATATGGTAGGTGATAGCGTGGAAGGTGAATTCGGGGCCATTGTAAACTATTGCATTATGGCAATTATCCAGGTTCGAGCGGGTAAAGATCTGCCTTTGGAATTGAATGAAGAAGAATCACTTGCTTTATACAACGCTGTAACCTCTGAAGCATTTCAGCTCATGCTGAAAAAGAACCACGATTACGGCGAGGCCTGGAGAGATATGCGAGTAAGTTCAATTACAGATATGATTCTCATGAAAATTTTACGCATCAAACAAATAGAAGATAATAACGGTAAAACACTGGTTTCGGAAGGTATTGACGCAAATTATTTCGATATGCTCAATTATGCCGTATTTGCTTTAATTCAACTCTCCGAAGGAAACTAAAATAATGGGGCGTTATAAAAACCAACTTGCAGGACTGTCACTACCGATTAACCTTTTTTCGGTAATACTGCATATTCTGGCTGTATTTACCATTATTATTTCTCAGCTCCGTTTTCTGAACGATTATGAAATGCTCCTGTTATGGATTGGTTTTCCATGTCTGGCAGTTTCATTGGTTTTGATCTTTATGTTTAAAGGATATTACCTCCTTGTACAGCATGCCCGGCTAACAATTGGTTTTATCTTGCTTATTCTATCATTGATTCATATTGCCGCGATCAGTGATTTTTTTGTTTTTTTGCATAAATCTGGTTCAGGTCTCAACAATCCTTATTCATTTCTGCAAAATTCCACATACATTCCATATATTTTGGCTGTTGCAGAGTTTGTTGTGGCAATAGCTTTGATTATAGGTGCCTGGATTCAGAAGTTTAGTGTAGTACTTGTACTCATTTTTACATTTTACGGAGGATTATTTTGGTATCAACCGACATCGCTTCCGGATGATCAGCTGAATAACATTATTTTGAATTTTGGCTTAGACCGGTATCTCATCACTCAGCTGAATTGGAATACTGCATTGGTTTTTTGTTCATTCATGATAATTATTGGATTTGTCGGGATTATATTCGGGAATAAAATCCATTCAAATTCTGTTCGCATGAACTGGGTAATTATTCCCGTTTATACTATGCTTTCCGTTGCGCTTGCCGTGTTCTTTCATTGGTACCAAATCATTTTTATTGTTCCGCTTAGTATATCGCTTTGCCTGATAACTTACAGATCAGGCGGTAGAATTTTAGGGAACCATTTTGGCTCAATACTAATTGCAGCGATAATGGCGGTTGGCATGTGTTTCTTAAACAATGAACTTGGGCTGGCTGAAAAACAGACCAGTTCTATATCAA
>CBFGMW010000065.1:0-9217 GCA_965649925.1 uncultured Fluviicola sp. | reverse complement strand
TACAGAAGAGTTAAATACCTTTTTCGAGGAAATGTTGCACGTTAAAAACATTCGCGAAACGGATGATCTGTTCGATCTTGGCGCTACATCTTTCACGATTATGCAGCTTGTAGAGGTCCTGCAAAATCAATACGCCATTACGATTCCAATTGAAGTTTTTCTTGACGATTCTACAGCTGGCGTTATCACTGGAAAAATTCGACAACTTCTTGCCAATAACATAACGATAGCAACCCCAAAACGACCCGTTGCTTTTGGTAAATGCATTGTTCCGCAAACAGACTTCAACAAGACAGTGAAGCTTGAAGTTCCTCAATTCAGTGAAAATTTTTACACCAGAACGAAACGGAATGCCAAGTCTTCGGTTTCTACTTTGACGCTATCGCAATTTGGTCAGTTCCTTTCGTTACTTCGAATGGAACAAATCAATGAAAAAGGACGCTATCTCTATGCCTCCGCAGGCGGACTGAATCCTGTGCAAACGTACGTTTATGTGAAAGAAAATGGTGTAGAGGATTTGAAAGAAGGCGTTTATTATTACCATCCGGTAACCAATCAATTGTGTCTGATCAACGATCGAGTGGACACAAACCTGAAACCTGTATTTTTCGACTACGACCAGCCTTGTTTTGAAGAAGCTCGATTTGTTTTGTTTTTCATTTCCCGACAAGAAGCGATACAACCCATTTATTCAACTTTGAGTCCATCATTGGTTCTTCTGGAAGCTGGATATATGGGCCAATTACTGGAAAGCAGGCAACAAACGTTTAATCTTGGCCTACGACCGGCAAATGGAGTTGATTTCCTCGAAATTCAACATTTGTTTGATTTAGAGGATGATCATCGATTCCTACATTGCCTTTTAGGTGGATTAGCGCACGAAATTTATACTTCATCAGGTAATGCAAATCGGTTGGAATACATCTCCCAAACTGGAAAAAAACTTCACGGGCATTGTTCCGGCTATTCCGGAAATCAAACTTTTTCAGCCTTTTTACAAGAAAAAAACAATGCTTTCAATTTGCCGTCACAAGGATTGGTGGACAAATCGCATTCGCAGCATCTCAATATCAGAGAAATCAAACCAGAAATGCATGTGATCGAATTGGAGAAAGCAGCAATTTCTTCGTATGAATTCGAATTTCGTTCTGCCAAACGAACCTATACAGATTCACCCGTTCCATTTGTACAATTCAGTCGCTTCATGGGACTACTTGGTGAACGCACGATTGGTGAAGAAGCACACTATTTGTACCCTTCCGTTACTGGCAATCACCGATTGAAACACTATGTGTACGTCAAAGAGAACAGTGTTGAAAATATTGCGGCGGGCGTTTATTGTTATGACCCGATTCAGCATCAGTTAACTCTTGTCAATTCTCATTTATCAACAGAGATCAAAAACTGTTATACTCCATTCAACAGAGCGCATGCCAATGCAGCGAAATTCTGTCTTTTTATAATAGCTCCGCGAGAAGAACTGGAAAAAAACTATGGTAATGATGCCACTTACATGGCGCTATTGGAAGCAGGTTATATAGGACAATTGTTACTGGAAAAACAGGCCGAGTTCGAAATTGGTATTTGTCCAATAGGAGAAATACGATTTGAAA
Organism: uncultured Fluviicola sp.; assembly: GCA_965649925.1. GTDB lineage: Bacteria > Bacteroidota > Bacteroidia > Flavobacteriales_D > Crocinitomicaceae > Fluviicola. The sequence goes on along the minus strand of CBFGMW010000065.1, from coordinate 7,604 downwards.
AAATACGTGCTGATTTTAAACTTTCTCCGGCAGACGAGTTGCTGCATAGTTTTGTTTGTGGAAATCACATCCTTCACATGCCTGAAAACCACACATTTCTGGAGCCTGACAGAAACAAGTCAGCAAAAAGAATTCTTCCGCAACCAGAAAAGATTCAAAAACGAGCCGATATAGCCATTATTGGCATGAGCGGAAGATTTCCCGATGCACCAAACCTGGAAATATTCTGTCAAAACTTAAAGAACGAAAAAAGTAGTTTCAAGCCTGTTTCTGAAAGCAGATTAGAAAAATACGGAAAACCAGCTAACTTCCAAGCCGCCTTCCTGGATGGAATTGATTGTTTTGATTCGTCATTATTTAACATTCCTCCGGCAGAGGCTAAATCGGTTGATCCACAGGAACGACTGTTGCTGGAAGTAGTCTGGGAATGTTTGGAAAATGCGGGTTACACAAGCGATGGTATGAATACTTCTGCCAAAAAAGTAGGCGTTTTTATCGGCGCTATGTGGGACGATTACCAGCATTATGCTTCAACGGAAGATGCAAACGGTCTACCGGTATTAGCGACATCACACCATTCTTCTATTGCTAATAGAATCTCTTATTCGTTTAATTTTACCGGACCGAGCATAGCAGTAAACACTTCTTGTTCATCCGCGCTTTCTGCTTTACATGCCGCTTCCAATGCTATTAAAAATGGTGAATGTGATGTTGCTCTAGTTGGCAGTGTAAACCTTTTGAGTCATCCTTATCACTATGAAACCCTTAAGCAATTAGAACTCTTGTCTAAAAACGGAAATTGTCATCCATTTGGAAAAGAGGGCGATGGCTGGATGCCTGGTGAAGGAGTAGGTGCAATTTTACTTAAATCACTGACCCTAGCTGAAGAGCAACACGATTTTATTCACGGTATTGTTAAAGGTACGGCCACTGGCCACACAGGAAAAAGCATGCGTTTCGGCGCTCCAGATTCCCGCAAACAACAAGAATCCATGAGACAAGCCATTGAAAATGCAAATGTTTCACTTGATTCAATTAGTTATGTTGAAGCGGCAGCACCCGGAGCAAGTCTGGCAGACGCATCAGAAATGACAGCAATAAAAGAATTGTTTAGTAACTCAAATTCAGTAATTTACACTGGTAGTGTTAAAGCAAACATTGGACATCTTGAAGCAGCTTCTGGCATGTCACAATTGATGAAAGTACTCCTTCAGATGCGAGAACAGGATTTATACCCAACATTGAATACAGGATTGATTAATCCGTTAATTCGATTAAACGATACCCAGTTAAAAATCGTGCAAGCTTACCAAAAGTGGGATGTTTCACCGGAGGATCAATCTGTTCCAAAAAGAGCACTGATCAATGCATTTGGAGCAACGGGCTCTTGTGGGCACGCAGTTTTAGAATCTTACATCCCTGCGAAACGTCAGCACAACGGAAAACCCTGTCTAATTGTATTATCGGCAGCAACTACCGGCCAACTTATCGAATCAGCTAAACGACTTCACGATTTCTTAACTGTTTCCAACGAATCACTGTCTTTAAGTGATGTTAGCTACACCTTGCAGTCGGGGCGACGCGAAATGCAAGAACGCTTGGCAATTATCGCTTCATCTATCGCAGAAGTAGCTGAGTTATTGCTGCGTTATCTTGCCGGTGAAACCGTTCCTCTTTGTCTCTTTACTGGAAATACTTCCGAAGAAACTGTTCCTTTCGATATCTCACAAGAAGTCGAATTGGAAATCATCGCGGAACAATGGGTGAAAGGAGGAACATATAACAGGAACTATTCAGAAAACGCCTTGCCCTATAAAGTTCCATTGCCTACTTATCCATTTGCAAGAGAAAGCCATTGGGTTCACGACATTAAAAGCGTTCTCAATAAACCTATTCTGGTTAAACAACATACTTCTACAATGGATTCAGTGAGTTCTCAAGTACAAATAGCCAATAGCAATGTATCGAAAGCGGTGCAGGATTACCTGAAGCAGATTGTCTTCGAAAAATCAGGGATACCCGTTTCCCGAATTACTTCCAGCAGTACTTTCGATGATTTCGGGATCACTTCACAAATGATCAGGCAACTCAATCTTCGTCTGGAAAATGACTTTGGACCACTGTCGCAAACGCTATTTTTTGAATTTCAAACTATTCAACGATTGGCCAATTATTTTATAAGCGAACATACAGATTCCATTCGTAAAATACTTCCTCATACGTCAAATGGAACGCCGATGGAAGAACCTATCGACAAACCAAATGAATCGAGCAAAATCCAGGAAAAAACTACACGTTTTGACAGTGACGATCGAATTGCCATTATTGGACTAAGCGGTCGGTACCCGAAATCACCTACAATTGCGAAATTCTGGGAGAACTTGAAACAAGGAGTGGATTGCATTTCAGAAATACCGCATGAGCGCTGGAATCATTCCGATTATTTCAGCAACGACCGATCTTCAACAGGTAAGACCTATGCGAAATGGGGTGGATTTATTGACGGACACGACCAATTTGATCCTTTATTCTTTAACATATCTCCGCACGATGCTAAAGGAATGGATCCTCAGGAAAGAGTGTTTCTCGAAACTGCCTGGCACACTATAGAAGATGCCGGCTACAACCGTAAATCATACAAAAAAGCATTCGGCGACAATGTTGGTGTTTTCGTTGGTGTGATGTACAATGAGTACTTGCTACATAGCACTTCAAAAAATGGGAATGGATCAGCATTAGCTTCATCAATAGGTTCCATTGCAAATAGAGTATCTTATTCGTTTGGTTTCAGCGGACCAAGCATGGGAATTGACACTATGTGTTCTTCTTCTTTAACTGCTCTTCATCTTGCCGTAAACAGCATCAAAAATGGCGATTGCAAAGCTGCCATCGTTGGTGGTGTTAATTTGGCGCTTCATCCTAATAAATACATCCTTCACGCCCAGTTAAACATGTCTTCTTCCGATGGAAGATGCCGCAGTTTTGGAGAAGGAGGCGACGGTTTTGTTCCTGGTGAGGGAGTTGGCGCAATTCTACTCAAACCATTGAGTCAAGCATTAAAAGATGGAGATCAAATCTATGCAACAATCCGTGGAACAGCCATAAATCATGATGGGAAAACTCATGGATACACCGTTCCAAATCCGAATGCGCAAGCAGAAATAATTGCACAAGCGTTAAGGAAAGCGGACGTAGATCCAAAACACATCAGTTATGTGGAAGCTCATGGAACGGGCACTTCACTAGGAGATCCTATTGAAATATCGGGTTTAACGAAAGCATTCGGATCAGTATTAGATAATGGGCAGTTTTGTTCCATCGGGTCAGTGAAATCGAATATTGGGCATCTCGAAGCTGCTGCTGGAATAGCAGGATTAACAAAGATTCTACTTCAGATGAAGCACAAAACACTTGTCCCTTCGCTCCATTCTGACCAATTGAATACCAACATAGACTTTGAGAAAACGCCATTTTATGTACAGCAAAAGCTCGAAAAATGGAAAAATCCAAGCATGGAAATCGATGGAGAAGCGCACGAAATTCCGCTCATGGCATGTATTTCTGGCTTTGGAGCGGGTGGAGCAAATGCTCATGCTATAATAGAAGAGTACAACGATGAAGTGTATGTTTCTGCAACAACTAACCATAAAGTTATTGTTCCGATTTCTGCAAAAAATGAAGAGCGATTAGTTCTTGTAGCTAAAGAATTGTTGCAATTTATTCGGCATCAATATGGTGAAGCAACTGCAACGCAAACTGTCCAAGAAGAAGTTTCAGAAAGTGCTCTTCACACGATTTTAAACGGACATGCGCTGCATTCCAACGGTCATTCTGAAACCACCCTTTTAGATGAAGTCCTAACAGAAAACGAAGTAAATCGTTTTCCAAATTCACCTTCAACACTTCGTTTGACCGATCTCGCATATACTTTACAAGTAGGAAGAGAACCTATGGAAACTCGTATGGCGGTGGTTGTTCAATCCTTTGAAGAATTGATCGATAAATTGGAGCGATTCGTGAATAACGATCGTGATCCTGCCATTTTTCACTTTGGGAAAGTCCCTAAAAACACTGATGGCTTGCTCAAATATATGGACGACGAAGACTTGATCCGTATGACGGAAGCGTGGGTGTTTAAGAAAAAATATACCGAATTAATGGATCTTTGGACCAAAGGTTTGGAAATAGACTGGCATCGATTCCACAATGGACTTCATCCGAAAAGAATTAGTCTTCCAACTTATCCCTTTTCTCGAGAGCGTTATTGGGTAGCCGAAACCGATTCATCCATTACTGCAACTCAATCTGTTATTGAAGAACAGGAAAAAGCAAGCCAGTTATTCCTTAAGTCCGTATGGCAGGAAGAAACCATTTCTACTGACAAGAAAACAATAGCTTATTCGCGTCATCACGTGTTTTTCTGTGGCACACATGCTGTGAATGGGGATGTCTCTTTGCAAAGTCCCGAAATAACCTGTCACCAATTCAAGTCGGAAGAAGAAACGGCCGAAAAACGATTTACAGATTATGCATCTAAACTATTTGAAGCTGTAAAAACCATTTTGCAGTCATCAACTAAAGGAAATGTGTTATTACAAATTGTGGTACAAGACAGCGGAAGCGACTCACATTTATTAGGTTTAGGAGCATTACTGAAAACGGTTAGCAAAGAAAATCCAACGATTTACGGTCAACTCATCGTTAGTAATGAACCGATCTCTGTAGCACAACTTGAAGCTGAAGGTGTTCAATTTCAAGCAAATAAGATTCGCTATCAGAATGGTAACCGTTTCGTCAATCGTTTACAAGAAATAACATCCGGTGTAAACGAGAAACCACTTCCATGGAAAGACAAAGGAATTTACCTTATTTCTGGCGGAACTGGCGGCTTAGGACTATTATTTGCTCATGAAATCGCTAAGAATACTACAGGTGCAATATTGATTTTGACTGGTCGCTCAGCACTCAGCAAAGAACGGGAAGCTTCCATACGTGAGCTAACCAATCTTGGAATAACCGTTCTTTATAAAACAGTTGACATACAGGATCAGCTGCAAGTCAATAACCTGATTGAATCTATTATTTCGGAATACGGTTATTTGAACGGAGTCCTGCACTGTGCAGGAATTGCGAAAGATAAGTTCAGTTTTAATAAAGATATCAATGAATTCAGAGAAGTACTTGGTCCAAAAGTTACCGGAACGCTTAACCTGGATCAGTCTACAAAAGCCATTCATCTCGATTTCTTTGTATTATTTTCTTCAACCATTGCCATAACCGGAAATGTTGGACAAATAGATTATGCCTGTGCCAATGCGTTTATGGATGAGTTTGCTTTGCAGCGTTCAATCAAGCGAGGAGGGCGGACACTTTCAATCAACTGGCCATTCTGGCAAAATGGCGGCATGACAACGAATGGAGCTGGTGAGGAAGAAATGTACAATCATTGGGGAATGCTGCCAATGAGTACAAGTTCTGGAATTGCGGCTTTTTACACTGCAATGGCTTCCGACGAAGCGCAAGTGATCGTTCTAAATGGTACTCGCAAAAAAATGCAGCAGGCATTTCTTACAGAAGCTGTAAAATCCGCAACAATAACCGAAAAGAATACAGGAAGTTTCCCTACTCCGAAAGCTGCTTTAAAAGAACAATTAAAAGCACTTTTTTCGGAAATTTCAACCATTCCAATACCTGCAATTGATGCAGAGGAAAGATGGGAAAACTATGGCGTAGATTCCATTATGATAACTCGATTGAACCGCAAATTAGAGGCGGCTTTAGGTGAGATTTCCAAAACACTTTTCTATCAGTATCAAACGCTTAATGAACTCACGGAATACATTGCCGCGAACTATGCAGAACAGTGCAACAGTTGGATTGGATCAGCTTCAGAAGTTGTAGTGACGGAAACACAAAAGGTGGAAGCAATTATTCCTGTACAGTCGAATCACACATTACCTGATTCGGATACGTTTAAACAGAGCACAGGCATTTACCGGGAGCCGATTGCAATTATTGGTCTGAACGGAACTTTTCCTCAGGCAAAAGATTTGGATGAATATTGGAAAAATCTGGAATCAGGAAAAGATTGTATCGTAGAAATACCAGAGGACAGATGGTCGCTCGACGGATTTTTTGATCCTTCCAAAAAAGAAGCTGTGATTAATGGAAAAAGCTACAGCAAATGGGGTGGGTTTATTGATGAATTCGCTGCTTTCGACCCGTTGTTTTTTAATATCTCACCACATGATGCATTAAATATCGATCCACAGGAACGTCTTTTCTTGCAATCTTGCTGGAAATTAATTGAAGATGCAGGTTACACCAAAGATCGACTGGCAAAACAGCATAGTTCCAACGTCGGTGTATTTGCTGGCGTTACTCAAACTGGGTTTGAACTTTACGGACCTGAGCTTCGCAAAAGCGGTGAGCATGTATTTCCCAGAACTTCATTTAGTTCAGTAGCTAACCGGGTATCGTTTGCATTAAATCTAAGCGGCCCAAGTATGCCCGTGGACACTATGTGTTCCTCATCCTTAACCGCCATCCATGAAGCTTGCAGACATCTTGATATGGGAGACTGTGAAATGGCGATTGCCGGTGCAGTTAATCTTTATTTACATCCTGTTTCTTATGCGGGACTTTGCTCACAGCAGATGTTATCTGTAGATGGGAAATGCAAAAGCTTTGGACATGAAGGAAACGGCTTTGTTCCGGGTGAAGGAGTGGGAGTAGTGTTGTTGAAAAAACTATCCGATGCTATTCGTGACAACGATCAGATTCATGGAATTATCCGAGGAACTGGAGTCAATCACGGTGGAAGAGCAAATGGCTATACGGTTCCTAGCCCAAAAGCACAAGGAGATTTGATCAGAGAAACCCTCGATCGCGCCGGGATTAACGCACGAACCGTTAGCTATATTGAAGCACACGGAACAGGTACGGAATTAGGTGATCCGATTGAAATCACGGGATTAACACAAGCCTTTGAGAAAGACACTTCCGACAAAGGGTTTTGTGCTATTGGCTCTGCTAAATCCAATCACGGACATTTAGAAGCCGCAGCTGGAATGGCCGGGCTGACCAAGGTGCTCTTGCAAATGAAGCATGGTAAACTCGTTCCTAGCCTGCACGCAAAAGAATTGAATCCAAATATTCCGTTTAGCAAAACACCGTTTACTGTTCAACAGCAATTAACCGATTGGAAACGACCAGTAATCAACATGAATGGCGAAGAAAAAGAATTCCCTCGCATTGCCGGTATTTCTTCGTTTGGGGCAGGCGGAGCAAATGCTCACATTATTGTAGAGGAATTCCGGGGAAATGAACAAAAGCAGAAAGCAATTACCAATGAAACACCTGTGATCGTTATACTTTCCGCGAAAAAGGAGGAGCGTCTGAAAGCCTATGCAAAAAACCTGTTACAATTTGTAGAACAGCATGAAACGGTGCTAGACATCGAAGCTCTGGCTTATACCCTCCAAATCGGGAGAGAAGCCATGGACGTTCGATTGGGCATGGTTGTTTCTTCGCGTGAAGAACTATTGAAAAAATTGCACGCTTTCGTTGACGAAACACCCGAAACGGAACAATTCCACTACCAT
>CBFGMW010000064.1:0-9338 GCA_965649925.1 uncultured Fluviicola sp. | reverse complement strand
AATTACGAATTACGAATTACGAATTACGAATTACGAATTACGAATTACGAATTAATTGTGTTTAGAGACTTCTCTGCGGAAATCCGCAAAATCAGCGTGCAACTGAACCGAAGATTATAGAATTAGAAACTCGAAGGGCAATTCCCTTTTCTTCCCAATCTGAAAGTCAAACCAATTCCTGCAAACGTATACCAGTCTCTCGAAACCGGGTTTCCACGTTGTCCGAATCTGTTTCCGGTTGTACTTCTGTTACTCAAATTAGCAGCCAGCGGACCGTTTTCGGCTAGAATAGTTGCAGGATCTGCATAGCGATAGTTGTGAACATCATCTAAATAATCTGTAAACAGGAAACGAATTCCGTATTCGGCATTCAATCCGATATTCTCCGTGAGCGTAACTCTGAATCCAAATGCAAGCGGAACAGCCAATTGAATCAAAGAATATTTCGAGCGATCAGACGCCGAAGTTCCCTGTCCTTCTGTTCCTAAAGGTTGTAATTCCACCAGTTCGCCGTTGAAATCCGTTTTGGGGTTAATCTTGGCGAGACCTAACTCAGCCATTAGATATCCGGTTCCGCGATAACGCTTGTTTCCGATCTCAAAAGGGAAATACGTTATTTCAAGTCCGGAAGCCAACTCATAAATTTCTGTTTGAAACGATAAATTCCGTTGTTTGAATAAGTCTCTGCGCGATTCACTGTCGTAGCCTTCCACAAAACCGTATGTGAAATTCGCTCGAAACGCCAAACGCGAATGAATGTTGTACCTGTACAGGATTTGACCTGCGAGATTACTGTTGTTAAAATGCTTCTGATTTAAATCTCCGATGTAATAGGAAACACCGCCCAAAATGCCGATTTCAGATCGCGACCAGGCATTGTGCTGGTGCGATTTCTGTGAGAATCCGGCAAACGAAGTAAGAAAAAAAAGACTTGCAATTAAACGCATATTCATAACAACGCAAGTTACTAAAAAATATTACGCTGGCAGAAGTCCTTTTTTCACGAGAAGTTCACCGATTTGAACCGCGTTTGTTGCTGCACCTTTTCTTAAATTGTCGGCAACAATCCACAAATTCAATGTTTTTGGCTGTGATTCATCTCTCCTGATTCGCCCAACAAAAACATCATCTTTCCCTTCGGCGAAACGGGGCATGGGATAAGAAAACGTGCTTGGGTCGTCCTGAAGTGTGATTCCAGCTGTATTACCAAGGATAGAACGAACTTCGCTCAATTCAAATTCGTTTTCAAATTCAATATTTACTGCTTCAGAATGTCCTCCAACAACCGGAACGCGAACAGCCGTAGCCGTAACGTTGATTGCCGGATCGAGAATTTTCTTCGTTTCCTTCGTCAGTTTCATTTCTTCTTTGGTATAACCATTCTCAAGGAACGAATCACATTGCGGAATACAATTTTTATCGATCGGATAATTGTATGCCATTTCACCGCTTATTCCGGCGCGTTCGTTTTCCAATTGCTCAACCGCTTTTACACCTGTACCGGTGATACTTTGGTATGTGGAAACAATCACACGTTTAATCGTATATTTTTTATGCAGCGGAGCCAATGTCAACAATAACTGAATGGTGCTGCAATTCGGATTTGCAATGATTTTGTCGTCAGCAGTTAATAAATCACCGTTAATTTCCGGAACAATCAATTTTTTGTCTTCGTGCATTCTCCAGGCAGAACTGTTGTCAATTACCGTAGTTCCAACTGCTGCAAATTGAGGAGCCCATTCCAAAGATGTTTCTCCGCCAGCTGAGAAGATTGCTACATCGGGTTTTAAGGCTACCGCTCCGGCTAAACTAACCACAGGATAATCTTTTCCCTTGTATGAGATCATTTTTCCCACCGACTTTTCTGAAGCCACCGGAATTAATTCCGACACGGGAAAATTACGCTCATTAAGCACTTCTAACATTACGTTGCCTACCATTCCGGTTGCGCCAACCACAGCTACTTTCATCTTTTAAAAATTGATGTTGCAAATGTAAGGACAACTCGCGAGTTGTCCTTACAGTACCAATCAAATAATTTCCCTACCTTTGTGCACTTCTTCTTCGGAAGAAAGTCCCGATTGTGAATGATGTAAACAACATCAGACGTGACATCCGCTCGGATTACGATACATAATAACAAATGTCTTTTAACAATTTAAACTTGAGTGCAAATCTATTAGATGCACTCAGCCAAGTGGGTTACACCACGCCAACCCCTATTCAGAAACAAGCGATTCCACCGATTTTAGAAGGAAAAGATATCTTCGGATGTGCTCAAACCGGAACCGGTAAAACAGCTGCATTCGCACTTCCTATTCTGCAAATGATGGAACCCGAATCACCAATAACCGGAAAGCGTAAGATCAGAGCTTTGGTTTTGGCTCCAACAAGAGAATTAGCTATACAGATTCATGAGAATTTTAAGCAATATGGTAAGCATTCTCAATTGAGAAGCGCTGTAATTTTTGGTGGTGTTTCGCAGCACAAACAAGTAAATCAATTGCGCAGCGGGGTAGATATTCTAATTGCCACTACAGGTCGTTTACTTGATTTAATGCAACAAGGATTTATTTCACTTTCTCACGTTGAATACTTTGTGCTGGATGAAGCAGATCGTATGCTGGATATGGGATTCATTCATGATATCAAACGTATTTTACCAAAATTGCCGAAGGAAAAGCAAAATATTTTCTTCTCTGCAACAATGTCGCCGGAGATTAAAAAACTGGCAGGAACTATTCTTTACGATCCGGTAAATGTGCAGGTTACTCCTGTTTCTTCAACAGCTGAAATTATCGATCAAAGCGTTTATTTCGTGGAGAAAACAGAAAAATGTGATTTGCTGAAACAATTGGTTGCATATCATCAGATTGAACGTGCTTTGGTTTTTACCCGCACGAAACACGGAGCAGATCGCGTTGCAAAAACGATGAACAAAATGGGAATTAAGTCGGAAGCAATTCATGGCAATAAATCTCAGAACAATCGTCAGCGTGCTTTAGACGGATTTAAGAACAAGGAAATTACTATTTTGGTTGCTACCGACATCGCCGCCCGCGGAATTGATGTTGATCAGTTAAGCCACGTTTTTAATTTCGAATTACCTGAAGTGCCTGAAACATACGTTCACCGAATTGGCAGAACGGGAAGAGCCGGTTCTAACGGAACAGCAATTTCGTTCTGTGCTTTGGATGAAAAGAAATACTTTAACAGCATTGTGAAGAAAATCAATAAGTCGATTCCCGAAGGAAAGGTCATAACACTGGCAAAATAATTCGATCACAAAGATTTTACCGCTTCTAATTGTACCGTTTTCATATCTTTAGTCCTTCAACGACGAAGTATGAAAACGGTATTTCTAATCTTACTACTTGCTTTTTCAAGCACTCTTTTTGCACAGGTTACAGATAATTTTTCGGATGGTGATTTTACTGCAAATCCAACCTGGAACGGAACAACTAGTGTTTACATTGTAAACGCATCGCAGCGTCTTCAACTGAATAACACTGTTGCTGCAACTTCCTATTTGTCGTTACCCCACACACTTTCGGATTTGAACACCAGGGAATGGAATTTCTGGTATTCACAGACCTTTTCTCCTTCATCATCAAATTACGGCAGATTTTACCTCACTTCGTCTTCAGCCGATTTAACAACTAATCCGGATGGATTTTATCTCCAGTTTGGTGAAGCAGGGGCTACGGATGCGGTTCGGCTTTTCAAATGCGTGAGTGGTGTTTCAACTCAAATTTGTACTACACCCGATGGTTTGATCGCCTCCAGTTTTACAATTGGAGTTCGCGTTACCAGGGACAATGCCGGAAACTGGGATTTGTTTGTGGATCCTGCAGGGGGAACCAATTATGGAAGTCCGTATTCAGGAACAGATGCGGCTAATTTGCTCGGAAGTCATAGTGGAGTTCTTGCGGTTTATACCGCTTCAAATGCTACGAAGTTTTACTTGGATGATCTCTACATCGGAGATGAAATTTTCGATCTTGTTCCCCCGAATTTGGTAAGTGCAACACCTATTGATGAAACTCACGTGGATGTTCTTTTTAACGAACCTGTTACCGGAACAGCCATTCTACAGAATTCGAATTATGCTTTAAACCCTTCAGATCCAGTTGTTTCTGTTGCCCAGGATGGTGTAAATCTTGCGCTGATGCATCTGACATTAACGAACTCAATGACCAATGGTCAAACCAATCAGTTAACAGTTACATCGTTTGAAGATCCTGCCGGAAATGTTAACGGCCCTCAAAACACGAGTTTCCAATATTTGGTTGGCGAAACAGCTGTAAAAGGAGATATTGTTATCAACGAGTTCTTTGCTGATCCATCGCCGGTCATTGGTTTGCCCGAATTGGAGTTTGTAGAAATTTACAACAGAAGCAATAAATATATCGACTTAACTGGCTGGAAAGTGGGCGATGCATCATCGGACGGAACCATTTCGGGTGGATTTATTGGACCGAACGAATACAAGATTCTTTGTGCAACAAGTTCGGTTCCTGAATATGCCGGAAGTATCGCCGTTACCAGTTTCCCAAGTTTAAACAATAGCAGTGACGACGTTGTTTTGAAGTCGGATGATCTGACAGTAATAGACAAAGTTGCTTATACAGACGATTGGTATCTGGATGAAATCAAACAGGACGGAGGATATACCCTGGAACTGATTAATCTTTTGGACCCGTGTTCTGATGCATCAAACTGGATTGCAAGTAATGCCAATACCGGCGGAACACCGGGAATTGCGAATAGTGTTTACGACATTACTCCGGATACTCAGGCTCCTTCACTTTTATCGGTAAATGCGTTTTCCCCGAATATTGTAGAGCTTATTTTTAGCGAGGGAATGGATTCAACTTCTGTTGCTAATTCAGTAATCAGCACAATTGCACCGTTAACGGTTGACCAGTTGCTAATTCCCAGCGAATATTCGAAAACGGCAACAATTCTTTTTAATGAAGATATTGCTGCGAGCCAGGTTTACATGATTACTTTAGCGAATGTTTCAGACTGCTGGCTGAATTCAACTACCGTTAGTGGAGAATTCGCCTTGGCAGAACTTCCGGTTTCGGGAGATTTGGTAATCAATGAATTGTTATTTGATCCGGCAACCGGTGGGAGCGATTTTATAGAACTCTATAACCGTTCTCAGAAAGTGATCAATTTGAAAGATTTGGCAATCTCTAACTTTGATGATGATTCCATTGCAAATCCACACCCTGTTTTAACCAGTTACTTTATGTTCCCGGGAGATTATGCGGTTTTGACTCCAGACAGTAATTATCAAAAGAGCACATTCAGTTCTTATGGTGCCGGAAAGTTTTATCAAATGACATTGCCTGCTATGAACAATGATTCGGGATCTGTGTTTCTCATGCTGAATGAAGAAATCATCGACAAAGTATCTTACTTTGCAGATTGGCATTTTTCGTTGCTGGATGAGACTGAAAACAAGACTTTAGAGCGTATCAATCCGGCCGGAATATCAAACGAGAGAGACAACTGGCATACCGCTGCTGAAGCCATTGGATTCGGAACTCCGGGATTGCAAAATTCACAATATCAGACAACAACATCCTCGGGTGATTTTGTGTCAAACGAACCGGTTTTCTCACCGGATAATGACGGTTTTCAGGATGTCATGCTTTTTAACTACAGCCTGGAAGCCCCGAATATGCTTGCAACAGTAATTATTTATGACGATCAGGGCAGAGTTGTAAAAGAGCTGTTTAAGAGTGAGTTAATGGCTGCGTCCGGAACGTTTTCCTGGGATGGAATTAATGATCAGAATATCAAATCCGGTTTGGGGATATATCTTGCGGTAATGGAATCATTTGATGTAAACGGAACTCAAAAATTTGTTAAAAGAATAGCTTTTACGCTTGCAGGTAAGGTAAACTAACCATATATTTAAACAAAAACGGTAGAAATGAGAAGAGTGGGATTATTAATAGCACTGATTATGACGGTGTCATTATCGTGGGGACAGAGTTACAAGACTGCCATAGGAATTAAAGGAGGATTTCCTTATTACGGAACCTTAGACATTAAACATGATTTCGGGGGTGCTTACGGAGAATTCCGTGTAGGTGGTTACCGAAATGATCTTTGGTTTCAAGCTTTATTCGAGAAGAATTATACTATCGACGGTGGCCTTGAGTGGTACTGGGGATTAGGTGGCCATCTTGGTTTCTGGAATTACGGGCCGGGTTATCACCCGCATTATTACGATGGTTATTATGCTGATGGATACAATGGTGCCTGGTTTGGAGCAGATGGAGTATTAGGCATTGAATACACGTTTGACGCTATTCCAATAAACATTGCCGCGGATTTTGGACCGTCAATGAATTTCTTTTCAGGAAATGCATGGTTAGGATGGGGAGGAGCATTAGCACTTCGTTTTGCCATCAAGTAGAAAAATTTTAAATAAAAAAAACCCGATTTCGAAAGAAGCCGGGTTTTTTTATTGCGTTGGTTTACGAAAATTACTCCACGTAACTCAATTTCAACATATTCGATTTTCCATTCTCTTCAATTGGAATAGAAGCAATGTTAATCACCAAATCTCCTTGTTTTAAAAGACCGTCTTTGGTAAGTAAATATTTGATGTCTGCGATGGTATGGTCGGTACTTACTTTCTTATCATAGTAGAATGCCCGCACTCCCCAAACCAAATTCAATTGGGTAATGATTTCTTTGTTCGCAGTGAATACGAAGATAGGCGCATTTGGACGCTGAGAAGCAATTTTATACGCTGTATAGCCTGAATAACTCATAGTGATAATTGCATCCGCTTCAACGCGCTGAGCGAGTCGACAAGCGTTGAAACAAATGGAATCAGAAATGAAACGTGATTGTGATTTTTCAGGCAGCTCTTCTTTGTGATAGATTCCTTCAAAATTTTCCATTTCACGTACAATGTTGCTCATGGTCTGGATTACTTCAACCGGAAACTTTCCTACAGAGGTTTCTCCCGATAGCATTACCGCATCTGCTCCGTCCAAAACAGCATTGGCAACATCATTTACTTCTGCGCGTGTTGGAGATATGTTGGTAATCATACTTTCCATCATTTGCGTAGCCACAATTACCGGTTTTGCAAATTGGTGTCCTTTACGGATCAGCATTTTTTGGATCAACGGGACATTTTGATACGGAACTTCTACTCCCAAATCGCCACGAGCCACCATTAACGCATCTGCAACGGTAACAATAGCATCGATATCATCAACCGCTTCCGGCTTTTCAATTTTTGCTACAACGCGCGCTTTTGCTTTACGGTTAGAAATAATGTGCTTCAATTCGATGATGTCACGTGCTGATCGAACAAATGAAAGCCCGATCCAATCAACATCATGGCTTAATGCAAATTCCAAATCTGCCCTGTCCTTTTCTGTTAATGAAGGAAGCGAAATTTTGGTATTTGGCAGGTTCACACCTTTTTTGGAAGATAGAATACCGCCGTGGATAATTTTCGCTTTGATTTCTTTCTCACCATCTGTGGAAACAATTTCCATTTGAAGTTTTCCGTCATCCAAAAGGATAATTTCTCCGGCTTTCACATCGCGTGGCATATAGCTGTAGCTGATTCCGAATTTATCGGCATTCCCAACTATTTTTTCCGTAACAATGGTAACAATGGCTCCGTTTTCCATCATTACTCCGTTGTTTTCCATTTCGTAAGTTCGAATTTTCGGGCCTTGTAAATCTGCCAGGATGGCAACGTTTAAACCCATTTCGTCATTCAATTCACGAATAAGAACGATACTTTTTAAATGATCTTCATGCGAACCATGCGAACAATTTAATCTGCAAACGTTAACTCCTTCCTGAATCATTCGTCGCAAAACCTCTTTGTCTGCACAAGCAGGACCTAATGTTGCAACAATTTTCGTTTTTTTCATTTTACAATATAATATTTTCTGCGGATGGAATCTCCAATGGGTCGTACGGGAATACGGCCATAATGTTTCCCACCTTCTTTAATTTTTCTACCAGCTGATCTACCGATTCCAATTGCAAATTCTGAATCAGGATAAAGTAATCGATCTGATGATACTCAGGAATCAGGTATTTATTTTCTGATTTATTCCGGATGAAATAATAATCTGTAAGATTTTCCTCATCATTCCAGCAGAAGTAAGCGTGCTGTGATATGGATGCTCCTTTTTTATTGGTTGTTACGAATAGATCATTGGCTTTTCCCAGTTCCCATTTTAAGTTGGAGTTGATGTCCCAAACTACCCGGTAATCGGGGTGCGGAGTACAAATACCAATCATATCGAATTCCAATTCGTTCTCAAAATCGAGCTGATGTTTTTTCTGTTTGGCCATGTACTGTTCTCCGGTGAAGTTAAGCATTATCAAGCCAAGCCAGATGAACATAACGTTAAAAGTAGTGAAGAACGAATGGTTTATAACTTCCATACGCGAAAAAGCCCCAACTCCTGAAATATATCAGAAAGCCGGGGCTTTACTATGAAAAATGGTAGGGCTATTCAGCCAGTTTGAACTATTTTTTCACGAATTTGGTTTTTTCACCGTTTGGAGTTTGAATGAAGTAAATCCCTGAAGTAAGATTGCTGATATCGAACGAATTGATTCCTGGCTGAACATCTTGTGTTTGAATGACTTCACCGAGCATGGTTGTAATTTGAACTGTTCCAGCCGATTTCAATTCCACATTTAAAATGGTATTAACGGGATTTGGGTAAACGTTCAAAACGATGGATGAAACTTCATTAATACCAAGCATACAATCTTCACT
The DNA here is from genome assembly GCA_965649925.1 of uncultured Fluviicola sp. Taxonomy (GTDB): domain Bacteria; phylum Bacteroidota; class Bacteroidia; order Flavobacteriales_D; family Crocinitomicaceae; genus Fluviicola. The sequence goes on along the minus strand of CBFGMW010000064.1, from coordinate 550 downwards.
GAAACTGGCTCCCGGATCATGATTGAGCCAGTTGCTGTTGCTGAATGCGGCATCATCAACTTCTATACATGTTAGAAACGGATTTTGTTGTGCCATGAAATGGATATTAATGATATTCGCATTGTTTCCATTGGCAACATTTAATGATGCCAGTAAATTCTCTGAACAATCTATTTCACCTAAAGAAGTTTGAGTACTTAGGTCGAGACCGGTTATTTGATTATGGCTGCAATTAACATCCAATAAATTCAGATTACTCGACAAGTCCAGCGAAGTAAGTTGGTTGTATCTACAATTCAGAATGTACAAGGCAGTATTGTGTGAAACATCTAAAGTGGTAAGATTGTTCATGAAGAGGTATAAACCGGTAATATCAGTAAATGCCTCAAGTCCTGTAACATCATTAATACCAAGATTATTGCAATTAATAGAACCTGTGAAACTTGTTGCTTCAGAGCATTGGATCTCAGAATCAGCATTGGTATTGATCGCGGAATTTCCAACCAAATAAGCCTTGAAAATAGCATCAGGAATGTTCACTGTACAGCCA
>CBFGMW010000063.1:0-9385 GCA_965649925.1 uncultured Fluviicola sp. | reverse complement strand
CATTGGGAGAGAAATCGGAGAACGGAAAGTTCAAAGTGCCAACACTCCGCAACGTTGCTGAAACAGCGCCCTATTTTCACAACGGAATTTTCTCCACACTGGAAGAAGTAGTAGATTTCTATGCAGATCGGGATTCCGGAAAATTCGGGAAACCGGAAGTAGAAGAAAACGTGAATCATGACGAACTAGGCAATCTGAAACTCACAAAATCTGAGCGCGAAGCCTTGGTAAGCTTCATGAAAACACTCTCTGACGGATACATGAATAGCAACCCGATACGAAAAAAATGAAAAACCAATTCTTACTTATAAAGCAAACTTTTGCATTTTTTAAGACATTTCTTAGGTGATTACCCGATTGGAATTCGTTAAATTAGACCTTGACTAAACACTGCGAATACAAAATGATTTGAATTATTCATTAATCAAAATCGCTATGGAAACGAACAGTAATAATCACTACGAGTTTAAGGTTTATCCGAATGCTAAATCTCCTAAACTATTCAGGAATCCTATCCTGGAGGTCTTAACAAAAACCAAATTATGGATTATTGTAACCACCTACACCCTGGTGTCGGCAATCTGGATTGCAATCTATCTTGTCAAGTTTAATGGTTCGGCAACTCATACAATTGGTTTGTTTGTCTTAGGCTTTTTTTCATGGACATTCCTTGAATACGCACTTCATCGCTGGTTGTACCACAAAATCAAAGATTCGTCTTATGATTCGGGGCTTCAATACATGTTTCATGGTATCCATCATGAATTCCCAAGCGACGAAGACAGAATAATACTCCCGCCCATTCCCGGATTGGTAATTGCACACTTATTGTTATTGGTGTTTTACCTCCTTTTCGATGTTGAATGTTTGACGCTTGGCGCAGGTTTTTTAATGGGCTACCTTGCATACATCTCTATTCACTGGATGGTTCACAGCAAACCGGCACCTGAAAAATTCAACTTTTGGTGGACCCATCACAATATTCACCATTACCAGCAACACGACCGGGCATTTGGTGTCTCCTCTCCTATTTGGGATTATGTATTTCACTCGATGCCGGAAAAAGGAAGAAAAACCATTACGATCCTGAGACAAAACGCAGAGACCAGACAGCATCAACATTAGGTTTATTCCCGATGTACTATGAATTGGTTCGTTGCTTGATCAAGGCTTCCATAGAGACAAGAAGGAAATAATGCTGAAAAAATTCATTCCCGATCAATTAGGTTAAGAATTAAACAGGCTGATATTGGTCATTTTCCAACACTTTTTTTTGTTCAACCTTTACAGCAAAAAAGTGTATGGAATGGAAACGAAAGTCTGAGACCGAGATCAAGCAGCGTGTTTTTGGAGCATTAAAGGACAATGTGAATTACCGAAATGGCTCAGTGTTAGGGATTCCCGGAACACATTTAGATTCAAAGGTGTTTTCGGAAGAAATAAGTTTTGTTCGTGAAGCACCTTATTTAAATACATTGGTTCAAAATCCGAATCATATCGGTTGTCATACTCTGGGAGATTCAGAATCTTATTTTGAAGGAACTCATGATTTGGAACGTGAAGTAATTCGTATTTGTTCTGAAAACATACTACGTGCAGAATTTAACTCTGTAGATGGATATGTTGCAACAGGAGGAACGGAGGCAAATCTACAGGCCATTTGGATTTACCGAAATTATTTCATGGAAGCGCACAATGCCCACTTACCAGAAATTGCAATTGTTTGCAGTGAAGACAGTCATTACAGCATGCAAAAAGCAGGGAATATATTTCAAATTCAATGCGTTTTATTACCGGTGGAAGAACAAACACGCAGGATCGATCAGGTTAAATCAGCAGAAAAACTTGCTGCGTTGAGCGAAAAAGGTGTCAAATATGTGATTGTAGTAAGTAATATGATGACCACCATGTTCGGTTCCATCGATGATGTGGATTTATATGTTCGATTAATGAAAACATATTCCTTTGAATTTCAGATACACGTTGATGCCGCTTACGGCGGATTTTATGCGCCGATAGTTGAAGAGACCAACCGGATTAATTTCCAGCACCCAAACATAACTTCATTTACAATGGACGCACATAAAATGCTTCAGGCTCCATACGGTACCGGTATTTTTATTATTCGGAAAGATTGGATAAAATATGCACAAACCGATGCTGCTTCTTATGTTGCTGGTGCTGATTGTACAATTTCAGGTAGTCGTTCCGGCGCTAATGCGATAGCTATTTGGATGATTTTTGCGGCTTACGGGAAACATGAATGGTTTGAAAAATGCTCCACACTGGAACGCCGTACTTATTGGTTGGCAAAAGAACTCGATGATCGTGGAATTCACTATTTCCGTTCACCGCTATCAAATATCATTACAATTCATGCCAATCAAATACCCCCCCAATTAATCCTTCGGTTCGGCTTAGTTCCGGATAATTACCACCATCCATTGTGGTTGAAAATTGTAGTGATGGAACATGTGACCATTGAAAAATTGGAGGTTTTCCTGTCTGAATTAGATGAATCCCTGATATTAAGCTGATTTTTTTGCTTTAATTCAGTTTTTTGTTCTCACTGACTTCCGGTCTTGTAATGAACTATTTCAAAAAAACCAACTTCATTTCTTTCTCGTATTTAAGTCATGAATCCCAAAAACACAATTCCAATGTTACTGCTGCTCTCTGCTCTATTCGGCTGTTTACTTTCCAATTCAAAAGACACCACCTCCTTAAATTCCGACAAACTCCATTACCTGGCGCTTGGTGATTCATATACCGTTGGGGAAAGTGTTCAGGCTAAAGATAACTTTCCGCATCAACTGGTAAAAATTCTCAGCGAGAACAAGTACGATTACGATGAACCGGAGATTATTGCGAAAACAGGTTGGCGAACAGATCAGCTGATCCAAAAAGTAAATGAAGCCAGTTTGAAGTATGAAAAGTATGATCTCGTTACTTTACTCGTTGGTGTTAACGATGAATTTCAGGGAAGATCAATTGAAGAATACATACCTCAATTCAGCAAAATTTTAGAAAAAGCAATTCAACTAGCCGGCAACGACAGTAGTAAAGTATGGGTTTTCTCCATTCCCGATTACGGATACACAGCGTATGGATCTGCACAGAAAGCACGAATTTCCCCCAGGATAGATCAATTCAACGCGGTGAACAGGAAACTTGCTGAAGAAAAAGGTGTGCATTACCTGGAAATAACAACTATATCGCGAAAAGGCATGGAAAATACCGGCTTAATTGCCGATGACGGACTTCATCCAAGCGGAGAGATGTACAAATTATGGGTGGAAGAATTTTTCAAACAATTCAGGAAATGACATAACCTCTTTCCCCTAAATCCGCTTATCTTTGTGACATAAAACAAGTTAATTATGTCATCAATTGCAGCAAATAACCCGGCATTGTCTTCGTGGGTAAAAGTAGATTCAAACTCAGATTTCCCTATTCAGAATCTTCCTTTCGGAATTATTTCAGGCGAGGGTTTATCTCCGCGGGTTGCTTCACGTATTGGCGACAAAGTTATTGATATCAAAACATTATTTGTTTTAGGATACCTTGAAAATCTTCCTTTCGAATTAGCCGACTTTGATGCTTCGAGCTTAAATGGAATGATGAAAAAAGGCAAAAAAGCAGTTCGGGAATTGAGAAATCGTCTTTCCAAATTGATGGATGCTGATTTCATCGACCTGCAGAAAAATGAGCACCATGCTAACCAGGTATTAATTCCGGTAGAAGAAGTAACCATGCATTTACCTGTTCAAATTGGCGATTATACCGATTTTTACTCCAGCAGAGAACACGCTACAAATGTTGGAACTATGTTTCGTGATCCGGCAAATGCCCTTTTACCAAACTGGTTATGGATTCCTGTTGGTTACCACGGACGTGCCAGTTCTGTAATTGTTTCCGGCGAGCCAATTCACCGACCGAAAGGACAGATCAAACCAAATCCGGAAGAACCACCCATTTTTGCACCTTGCAGAAATCTCGATTTCGAACTGGAAATGGCCTTCATTACTTTCGACGGAAAACCTTTGGGTGATTCAATCTCAACAGATGAAGCGGAAGATTTCATTTTCGGATTGTGTTTATTCAATGATTGGTCGGCACGTGATATTCAAACATGGGAATATGTTCCGCTTGGACCTTTCTTAGCTAAAAACTTTGCATCTTCTGTTTCTCCCTGGATTGTTACATTAGACGCACTTCAGCCATACAAAGTAGATGGCCCCGTACAGGAACCTGAAGTGCTTTCTTATTTGAAATGCAACGGAGCATTGAGCTACGATGTTAAGCTTGAAGTTTACTTGCAGCCTGAAAATGCAGATGAAACAAAAATTTGTACATCCAATTTTAAGTACATGTATTGGAACATGGCACAGCAATTAGCACATCATACCGTAAACGGATGTAATGTTCGCTGTGGAGATTTAATGGGATCGGGAACTATCTCTGGCCCAACTCCGGATTCTTATGGCTCAATGCTCGAATTGGCATGGAAAGGGACCAAACCATTAAAAATGAACGACGGTTCAGAGCGTAAATTCATCCAGGACGGCGATACCGTTATCATGCGCGGGTTTTCTCAAAAAGACGGAATCCGTATTGGCTTTGGAGAAGTAAGCGGAAAAATCCTGCCGGCCAAATAATAACTACTTTTAAAGAAAAATCATGAAACACCTTATCAAACTAACCGGCATTGCCTTTCTCTTTATTATCGTTCTTTCTGCTTGTTCAAAAGAAAAGAGATATGAGCACAAACTATCCCGTAAAGATGGATTATGGACTATATCTGAATACAAGCATCAGGTGGAAAACGATACAACATCGTACTACATTGCACAGGAATATTCCGGAACCATTCAATTCAATGAAAACGGAACATATACTCAAAACCTGATTATTGACGGAACAGAGACAGTTGAAACGGGATCATGGACAAACACCGAATTCCAGCTCAAATTAAGTCCTGCAGGTCAAAACCAGCGAAATTTAGGTTTCAATTCTGTATCCAAAAAGAAAATTGTGGCAAAATCGCAGGATGTAGATTTCAACCTGTATGAATACGAATTTTATGCCATGACACTTACGAGAAAAGACTAAATAGCTTGTGTAAATGGATAAACTCAGAGTTATTATCACCGGGGCAACCGGAATGATCGGCGAAGGCGTTTTACACGAATGCTTAAACCATGATCAAGTTGAATCCGTTTTAGTCATTGGCAGAACAAAAACCGGGTACTTACATTCCAAATTAAAGGAAATTACCCATGCAGACTTCTTTGATCTTTCCGTCATTGAAAACGAACTTTCAGGTTATAACGCTTGTTATTTCTGCCTCGGAGTAACATCAATCGGTAAAACAGAAGAAGAATACACCCGATTCACTTACGATTTAACCATCGGCTTTGCAGGTATTCTGGCAAGTTTAAATCCCGGCATGACGTTTTGTTATATTTCCGGAACTGGAACTGGCATAGCTAAACGCCAAATGTGGGCAAAAGTGAAAGGAAGAACAGAATTAGATTTAATGAAACTGGGCTTTAAAGCGGTTTACAATTTTCGCCCTGCCGGAATACAGCCGTTTCTCCCTTTAAAACGTTCTCAAACTTATTATCGCTCCTATAAATTAATTGGCTGGCTTCTTCCAATTGTAAAACTGTTTGCCCCCAATTCGGTGATCTCATTAAAAGATTTTGCAGCGGCCATGATCAATGTATCAATTAGAGGCTATTCGTCAAATTTCATTGAAGTAAAAGACATGAAATTATTGGCACAAAAACTGTAAACAACCCGAAAAAAAATGTTGTGCTTTAACAACAAACACAGTACTTTTAAAAAAATTAAACCATGAAAAAAACAATTAAACTTACCAGTCTTTTCTTAGTGCTTGTTCTGATCACAGCCGCTTGTTCCAAAGAAAAAAGAATTGAACGCCGGTTGGCAAGTAAATCAGGAAAATGGAACATTGAATCATACAATGAAACAGATTATGAAAATGGTTCACAGGTTTATTCTGAAACTTACTCGAACGTTGGGAATTTTGTTTTTGATGATGATGGAACAGTAGTTGAAACCTACATCGATGGTGGCGACACATACACTTACTCAGGATCATGGAGCAATACAGAAGACAAACTAACCATTGTTGAAGACGGCGATGCTATTGTTTATGATATTAAAGATTACAGTCGGAAAGAAATGACCCTTGTATATACAGATCAGTATACCATTAACAGTATATCTTACAAAGATGTCATAACTATCAATCTGGTGAAAGACAAATAAAACTCATTCGTATCTTAGAAAAGGTTGTTCATTTATTTGGGCGACCTTTTTCGTTTTATATAATGGCGGTTTCTATCACTGACATTGTGTTGTTAACACTTCTTTTTACTTTGCTCAAAAGACATTTTTTTAGCCTTATCTTTGTACTGAAAAGCTGATTTTCAATTGCCCACATGGAAGAATTACAGATAGATCTAGAAAAGGAAAGACAAGAAATACTTAACGCGTTCAGAGGATTATTACGTGCAACGAAGAATCGTACTCGGCAAGACACTCAACTGATTCGAAAAGCATTTGACGTTTCCGTTGAAGCGCATAAAGAAATGCGACGTAAATCCGGAGAACCATATATCTATCATCCAATTGCTGTTGCACGTATCTGTGCGGAAGAAATGGGACTTGGGGCTACTGCAATTGCCTGTGCCCTGCTTCACGACACCGTTGAAGATACTCACATCACGCTTCAGGACATTGAAGATCTTTTCGGCGAAAAAGCCAGAAGAATTATTGACGGATTAACAAAAATCCCCGAAGTTTTCGACCAAAACGCAAGTATCCAGGCAGAAAACTTCCGTAAAATGATCTTAACTATCTCAGATGATTTACGGGTAGTTCTGATCAAATTGGCCGATCGTTTGCATAACATGCGTACCCTCGGGAGTATGCGCCCCGAACAACAACTTAAAATAGCTTCTGAAACCAAATTTTTATATGCACCACTCGCCCACCGTTTAGGGTTATATTCCATTAAAACCGAACTGGAAGATTTGGGAATGATGTACACGGAAACCGAAATATATCGTGATATTCAGGCGAAACTGAAATCTACGAAAGACGTTCGAAACCGTTTTATTCGCCGGTTCGTCCACCCGGTTCGGGAGGCGCTCGCAAAAGAAGGATTCAACTTTGAAATAAAAGCCAGAACCAAATCTATCTCTTCCATCTGGAGAAAAATGCAAACCAAAGACCTTCCTTTCGAAGAGGTTTTTGACTTGTTTGCAATCCGGATTATCCTGGATTCTTCCATCGAAATGGAAAAAGCAGATTGCTGGCGCGTTTACTCCATTGTTACAGACTTCTATCAGCCAAGTCCCGATCGTTTACGCGACTGGATCTCAACTCCGCGTGCAAACGGATACGAATCTCTGCACACAACAGTTATGTCGCCGCAGGGAAAATGGGTTGAAGTTCAGATCAGAACATCACGCATGGATGAGATTGCAGAGAAAGGTCTGGCAGCACATTACCGATACAAAGAGAATAACAAAGACGATTCGAAATTCGACCGCTGGATTTCTGAGATTCGCGAATTGATGGAAAATCCGGATGTGAATGCGATGGATTTCCTGGACGAATTCAAAATGAACCTGTTTCATGACGAAATATATGTCTTTACTCCAAAGGGGGATTTGCGCGTTCTTCCGGTGAACTCAACTATTCTTGATTTCGCTTATGACATTCATTCCGACATAGGGAACCGTTGCATCGGCGCAAAAGTGAACAACCGTTTGGTCCCGTTAAGTTATCAACTGCAGAATGGCGATCAGCTGGAAATAATCACTTCGGCAAAACAACGCCCTCATGATGAGTGGCTGCGCATTGTGGGAACTGCCCGTGCAAGACAAAAAATAAAGTCAGCTTTAAACGATCAGCGAAAACAAATTGCGCAAGACGGAAAAGAAATTCTGGAGCGCAAGTTCAAGCAGCACAATATTCGTATGTCGTCTGAAAACATTACCGTTCTGGAACGTTTTTACGGAATTTCATCTGCAACAGAACTGTACATTCGTGTAGCGAAAAGCAAACTCGATTTATCGAAATTACGTGAGCTCGAAAATCATAACGGAACACTCCACCTGGAGAAGAAAGCGGTTAACGGAAACAAAGACAAGCACGAATTAGACGTTTATCCAAAGATCAATAAAAAAGAAGACGTTATTATTATTGGAGAAGATTTCAAAAACATCCAATATCAAATGGCCCGCTGCTGTAATCCAATTCCGGGCGATCCTGTTTTCGGTTTTATTACTATTTCAGAGGGAATAAAGATTCACAGAAACAATTGCCCTAACGCAGAGCATTTGCAATCCAAAATGGCATACCGCTGTGTGAAAGCCCGCTGGCAAAACCAGGAATTGGTAGAACGCATTGCCGCTATCCGACTCATCGGTATTGACGACGTGGGAATTGTAAACAAGATCACCGAAGTGATCTCAAACGAGTTGAACGTAAACATGAAGAGTATTTCCTTCGAAGCTCACGACGGATTGTTTGAAGGGAAGATCCGGGTTTTGGTTTACGACACCGAACATCTTGACACCCTGATGCGCAAATTCGAATTGGTAGAAGGAGTAAAGCGCGTTGAGCGCTGGGATACGATGGAAGACAATAAAGAGAATTAAAAGGATTGTTCACATTTCGTTGATAAATCGTTATTGTATTGCTGATTACTCTTGTAATAATCACTAATTTTACCGCTTTAATAGCGACACATGCAGCAAGACGAATTGCAGCTCACTGTACGAAACATTTTTTCAGCATATCTGGAACAAAACGGACATCGTAAAACGCCCGAACGGTTTGCCATACTTGCTGAAATTTATTCCTACACAGGACATTTTGATATCGAATCACTTTATATCAAGATGAAAAATCAAAACTATCGGGTAAGCAGAGCAACCTTGTACAACACCATTGAATTGTTGTTGGCATGTAATCTTGTTCGCAAACACCAATTCGGTAAAAACCTTGCCCAGTTCGAGAAATCACACGGTTCAAAACAACACGACCATGTAATTGTTACGGACACGGGAGAAGTAATCGAATTTTGTGACCCGAGAGTCCAAAACATCAAGGCAACCATTGAAGAAGTATTTGGGGTCAAAATCCAGCACCATTCGCTTTACTTCTACGGTGTAAGAAACACCGATCAATCCAACAAATAATATGAGTTTATCTGTCACAATCGAAACGCAAGGTTCTTGTGCTATTATTTCGCTTTCAGGCAGAATGGTGGGAAGTGAAGACATCACATCAGTTATGGAGCAGGTTGAAAGCAAAATTAATGAAGGTGCAGTCAAACTTATGT
>CBFGMW010000062.1:0-9408 GCA_965649925.1 uncultured Fluviicola sp. | reverse complement strand
AGCAAGATCTGAATGGAATTGATCCGAAAGTAATGGCAGAGGCAATTGCTGATGTTTTTGCAGGGAAAACATTGTTGTATTCTCCGGAACAGGCAAACGGTGTTATTCAGGAATATTTGCAGGGAGTTGCAGCTACCAAGTTTGAAGTTTATAAAAAAGAAGGTGAGAATTTCCTTGATCAGAATAAAAGCAAAGCCGGAGTTACTACAACTGCAAGTGGATTGCAGTATGAGGTAATTACGGAAGGAACTGGACCGAAACCAACGGCAAATGATACCGTACAGGTTCATTACCATGGAACATTGATTGACGGAACAGTTTTCGATTCATCAATTGATCGCGGATTACCGGCAACTTTCGGAGTGCACCAGGTAATCAAAGGTTGGACAGAAGCATTACAATTAATGCCGGTTGGATCGAAATATAAATTATACATTCCTCAAGATTTAGCTTACGGGGCACATCCTCATCCGGGTGGTGCAATTAAACCGTTTATGGCTTTGATCTTTGATGTGGAACTAATCGCAATTCAAAACTAATTATGAAATTTTTCGGAGGATTAATTCTTGCTGGTAGCCTGATTCTGGCTTCTTGTGGAGAAGACACAAAAAAAGACGGTGTAGAAACATTGCCTTTGAACAACGCTAAACAGGAGTTGTCATATTTGATCGGTGCAGATCACGCACATCAAATGGATCAGGACCCGAACAAAGCAAAGTACGATCACACGGAAATGGTGAAAGGTTTTGAACAAGGTTTAGACAATGCAGAGTCATATAATACCGAGTCTGAAAAAATGTTGAAGAACTTGTTGGGTGTTGATGGAATGCAGTTCAATCAGCAATACCTGAAACAAGGTTCAAACGCAATAGGTAAATTTTTGGGAGCTACTTTCAATAAATCATGGACAGATATTAAGTTCATGTCGTCTTTTGATAAAAAGTACCTGGTTTACGGTTTTGAGTTAGGATTGAAAGATCAGGACACATTAATCAGCGAAGCAGTTAAAACAAAAACACTTTCTGATTTCATGGCAAAAGTAAATGTTCGAATTACTTCTGAAGTGAATAGAGCCGAGCGTGTTTACTTTGACGAAGTGAAAAAGAAAAAAGGAATTCAGTCTTTGCCGCAAGGATTGTACATGGAAACTATTAAAGCCGGTACAGGAGTTTCTCCAACAATTTCTGATGATGTAAAAGCACATTACGTTTTGATGCTGACAAGCGGAGATACGCTTCAAAGCTCTTTGGGCGGAGAACCGGTTCCGTTTAATCTTGGCGGCGTTATCCCTGGTTGGAGTATTGGTATTCCATTCATGAAGAAAGGCGGAAAGTATAAATTGTATGTTCCTCAGGCTATGGCTTACGGTGCAAATCCTCCTGACCAAAGTATTCCTCCGTTTGCAACTTTGGTATTCTATGTTGAATTAATTGAAGTTGGTAAAGGCGGAACACTTGTGAAACCGGAACCGATGCAGGGAATGCAGTAAAACACATTTCATAAAAAATGAAAGACGGAGCGGTTTTGAAACCTGCTCCGTCTTTTTTTTACCCTTATTTTAAACCAAATGATCTTGTCTGCTATAGAACAATTAAATATGAAAAAGTAACACTGAAAATCGAAAAGAGATTCTGTTTAAGAAGCGGAATTGTCGTCTCCCCCTTTGGAGGGGGATTAAGGGGGAGGGCAGTTCTGAATGATTATTCATCGGGCAGTGAATAAAGTCTTTGGTCTTGATTCTACCTAAACGGAAAATCAGGCAAGGGAATAAACTGGTCTTCTTCGCCTTTGATCTTGGGGAATAACTGCTGTTTCCAGTCTTCACGCGCCTTTTCGATTTTCGATCTGTCTGAACTCACAAAGTTCCAGTGAATGTAGCGCTCTTCAGGAAGTGGTTTCCCTCCGAAAAGATAAACGGTTGTGTTTGCTTCCATTTCAAACGAACATAAATCGGCTTCTTTTGCAACTAATAATTGCTTGGTCCCAAAACGATTTCCATCCTCACTTACTGCACCTTCTAAAACATACAACGCACTTTCTCCATACAATACGCCGGAAAGATTAACGGTTGCGGCTGCTTCCGTTTTGATCTCAATGAAGTACAAATCGCTGTAAACCGGAACGGGCGATTCTTTCCCGAATGCTTTTCCTGCAATGAGTTTGTAGCTTGTTCTCCCATCTTTCCAATGCGGAATGTCTTTCGCTTCAATGTGGCTGAATACAGGATCACAATCTTCCATTTCCTTCGGAAGCGCTACCCAGATCTGCAGGCCGTGAAGATTTCCATTACTGTGTTTTAGTCTCTCAGGTGTACGTTCTGAATGCACAACTCCTTTTCCGGCTGTCATCCAGTTTACGGCTCCCGGTTCTATTTCTACTTCTGAGCCAATGCTGTCTCTGTGCATGATTCCGCCTTCGAACAAAAATGTAAGTGTCGACAAACCAATGTGCGGATGCGGACCAATGTCAATGGAATCATCGGTTTTGTATGATGCCGGACCCATGTGATCAATAAACACAAACGGACCAACTGCTCTTTTTTCTCGAAAGGGAAGAAGCCTTCCAACTAAGAAGTTCCCGATGCTGGTTGCTTTTTCTTCTATGATTAAATTGATATTCGACATAATTCTCTATTATTAGCCACTAATGCACGAATAAACATAAATAACATTCGTGTTAATGAATAAATTGGATGCTGGCATCCCACGAATAAGATTCGTGCATTAGTGGCGATTCTTATACTTAATTTATGTTGGTCTTGTCAGATACAATCCGAGCCAGGTAGCGAAAATACCAATCAGCAAACTTGCCGAAACATACAACGCCGCATGTAAAAATTGCCCTTGCTGAACCATTTGTAAACTCTCCGCTGAGAATGCCGAAAAAGTAGTGAATCCACCGCAGAATCCTGTTATGAAGAAGAACTTCATTTCGGGGGAACCCAATTCTCCCTTCAAGCTCAAACCAAGCAGAATTCCAATCAGCAAACAACCGATAATGTTGGTAGTGAAAGTGCCAATAGCTGCCGTATTCGGGAAGAATTTCCCCATAAAGAGCGAATTCATGTAGCGCAGAGTGCTTCCGATTCCGCCGCCAAGAAAAACAAGTGTAATGATTTTTACCATGTTTATGGAATTTCGTTTCTCATGATACGACCAATAAGTTTATTGTTTTTGAAGTACGCTATTACCGAATGACCAAAACTGTCGTAAACCAGTTTTTTGCCTGCCCTTTTTTTTGGATTAACTTCGCCCAGATCGCCTTCAAAAGTCCAATAACTTTCTTCGAATCCGTTTACTGTTTTTGTACTATCCGGTGTTCCATATTTGGCGATTAATTTTTGTTTGCTGTCACCCAATTTGATTCCTTGCTTTGAAGTGAAGTAGGATGGAGCGATGACCTGGCTTTGTTTCAATAACCCGTTAAATCCGTCTCTTTTTTCTTCAGGTGTAGCCAGATAATATTTTTTGTCTTTCTGAAGAATCTGTAGCTCAATCTGGTCCTTCAGATTCTGAGGCGCACCGGAATTCTGAAAATGGAAAATTCCTGATTTGTGATAATCCGTGTATAATTGAATTACAATTGTTTCGTCTAATTCTTTGTTGGTGAACCAAACCTTTTCTATGGAGAACAGGTTGCCAGATTGTAATTTATACAACGAATTATTACTCGTTTTATCTTTCAGCATGTCATTACTGAAAGCATAGTCGTCTTCTTTTATGTACAGGGTTGAATCAACTACTCCTGTTTGTTGCTTAGCCAGGGCATTCTTCTTGTGCTTTTTAAAAGCATTTTCGGTCTTAATATTTGCAATGTAAAAGAGCAATATAAAACCAACAACAAATAGTGAACGAAGAATGATTGTCATAGTAATTGTTTAAATTTCAAAGAACAGCGAGAGTCGGTACATGATGGGCTGCAAAACACCTTGTTCGTTTCGGATGAAATACCCGTAACGGTAAGGACTGTTTACACTGTTTGCAATATCGTACATGATTCCTGCATTCAGGCGCATATCGCCGAAATCTCTGGAGAAACCACCACCCGTAAGCGCCGTTATAGCCCATACTCTCCCAACTTGCGGTGCAGCATAGTTGAATGGAGACGAAAGTGCTTCAATCTCAGTTCCTACGAAGAAGTAATTCAAAAAACGATAATGCAGAAATCCACCGCCGCCGTATATATTGGCGCTGTAAGAAATGGTGTTTGCCACAGCTTTTGTCCAGTTGCGCTGATAACGAACGCTTGGTCCTACGATTAAATTTTCTTTCACCACAAACCCGTACTTCACACCAATTCCGGCAATACCACCAAACGTACTGGCGCTGAATAACGCATCAAAACCCAGTTCCTGGCTTGGCTGGAATTTTTTCGGTGTTTCTTCTTCATCGTGGTAGTATAAATCGGTGTCTTCCTGAGAAAATACCGGCAATGAACAGAAGCAAACGAAGCAGAAAATAAGGTGTTTAATCATGTGATAAGATTTCTTTGAGTAAAGCGGGCACAAGTTCGTGTTTTCCTTCGAATTCTACAATTTCGAAATCCAGTTTTTCGTATTCCGAACGAAAGAGCTTGTACTGTTCCATTTGCAGATATGGATCTTGTAATCCAACTACTGCAACACGTTTTGAAGGGAAATTGTCGAATGCCGGAAGTTCAATATCGGGTGGGAAAACTCCTGCCCAGGCAATGAATCTGTCAATTTTAAACGAAGTACCGGCGATCCAGCGTGCGGCAGTTGCAACTCCCTGTGAAAAGCCAAGAACAGTAATGCTTTTCGGTTTGATTTCCGCAGCAACTGTTTCAAGCAATTGATCTAAAAGGGTATTGTTTTCCAGGATATCCTGCTCGCGCCATTCACGTGTCATCCACGATGCGCCAACTCTGCCGCTGGTTCCTTCGAGGTAAAAACGATGTGTTCCTTCCGGACAAACTACAGTTACATTCGCCCCAAGCTGTTCGAATTTTTTGCTGAAGAACTCAATTAACTGGCCGTAACCGTGCAGTGCAATGATTAAATCCTGACCTGGTTCGGAAGAGCTTTGAGTGTATCGAAGTTGTTTTGAAATCTTTAAAGTTCTCATGTTGTCCTCCCCCTTAATCCCCACCAAAAAGGGGAATCAGTTCTTATCTTCGGTCTAACGTTTATTGTTTTTTGGAATTCTCGGAATAATTGCATTTCCGGGATTTCCTTCCAGGAGTTTGTATTTCCCGAAACGTTCATCGAAGGTGAATTTATACTGGATTTTGCCTTCTTTCGTAATGCTGGGGGCATATTTGTAAATGTCGGCGATGTCTTTGCTGTAATCGTCGATCTGACTTTCGTAGATATAAATGTCTTTATAAAAGGTGTTTGGATTAACTACAATTTTATGCAGCAATGCTTCAGGAACATCTTCACCTGCTTTATCAAATACTTTCCATTGAAAGACCAGAGATAAATCAGATTCGTTTAAAACGCTGAAATAACTTCTCCAGCCAGAGTTGCGGATGCGGTAATCGATAATAACGTCTTTTTGCACAGGCGACAGAATATTCTGAAACGAAATATCCAACGGACGTCCGGGAGAAGACGGAGCAGGAATAGGAACTGAAAACTTGTCCTTGGCACCGTCATAATAGAAAAAGAAATTGTAGTTACCCAGAAACCCCATTTCGGCTCTTTTGGCTTGTTTTCCTTCACGGATAGCTTCATCCATTGCGAATTCAAGTCGGTTTACGGTTACAATCGCATCCAGGATCGTGTCGGCATTAATGTACTCACGGTACACTTTGATTTCGCATTTTTCAGTTGCGGGAATGTTTAGTTTCGTCATTACCTCCCGTCTTGCACGCGAATTAAAGTTTGTTTCAACCTGTTGATCTTCTACCGGAGCGTCATCGATTGTATCATCTGAATCTCCGCAGCTTGTTAAGGAAACGGCAATAAAAAGTGTTGTAATTATTCTGATCATTATGGTTCAATATCTAAGTTAAAACGGTTCTTCAGGTCTAAAAGGTTGGTGTTTAAACGTGATAATCGTTCAAATTTATCTTTACCGGTCAAATATTTCGGTTCTTCGGCAGTGCTGGCGGCAATTTCTATTTTTATCTGGAGATCGTAATTCTTCACTGAAGAGCGCATGTAGGTCATTAAATCTTCCATGATTGCTTCCAATCGGCCGGCTTGAATGGTATTATCTGTTTCGAACAGATAAGTAGTTGCGTCAATCTCCTCCGGATCTCTTTTCGACATTACCAAAAAGATCTGCTCTTGTTCCTGGGCTCTGTATTGGTGCGCCATCTTTTTCCAGTGCTGAATAATGTCATCTTTGGTAAACGGCTCACGCGGCTGGTCCTCATTTCGAACAGCACGGTTTTGGGAGTGAAACTCCATGCGCTGATTGATCGAAAGATTCGTAGAATTTAAATTTCCGGTAGGTGCTGTAAGAACTTTTGCTTCTTTTTTCTGATTGAACTGAGGAAGAGGAGCTGCAGCTGCCGGCTTGTTTACTTTTGGTGCGCCGTCTTTGCGTAAACTCTGACCGGCGTAGGGAATGATCTCTACAGGATCAGTCAGGGATTTTTTTTTTCAAGCTCGCTAAGTATCGAACTGATTTGCATCAAAGCCATTTCAACGAGGAGCCGGGCGTTTCGCGCCGCTTTATATTCCACATCTGCCTTGCTCAAAACACCTAAAGCGCGCAGAGCAAATTGCTGATCTATCTTCGCCGCCTGATCAATGTATTGTCTTTCTGCACTTTCACCAACTTCTAATAAGGAACTTGTTCTCGGATCTTTACAGATCAGGAGATTTCTGAAATGTTCCGCTAACCCGGATATGAAATGGTGACCGTCGAAACCTTTTTCAATGACATCATTGAACAGTAAAAGATTCGCTGGAATATCCTGTTTCAATGCCGAATCTACAACTTTGAAATAGTAATCGTAATCAAGAATAACGAGATTTTCCAGAACAGCTTTGTGTGTAATCGTTGTTCCGCAGAAACTCACCATTTGGTCGAACATCGAAAGTGCATCACGCATTGCTCCGTCGGCTTTCAAACCAATTAAATGCAATGCATCCGGATCTGCGGTTATTCCTTCTTTTGTTGCAACAGTTGCCAATTGCTCGGCAATATCCTTCACCTTAATTCTTTGGAAGTCGAAAATCTGACAACGCGATAGAATAGTCGGTAAAATCTTGTGTTTCTCTGTAGTAGCCAAAATGAAGATGGCATGAGCAGGCGGTTCTTCCAATGTTTTCAGGAAGGCATTAAAAGCCGCAGTCGACAACATGTGGACCTCATCAATGATATACACTTTGTAACTTCCGAGCTGAGGTAAAACGCGCACCTGATCAATTAATGAACGAATGTCATCCACACTGTTATTTGATGCGGCATCCAGTTCGTGAATGTTCAGTGAACGGCCTTCATTAAATGAAACGCAGCTTTCACATTGATCACAAGCCTCAATTTGTTCTGTCGGTGATGTACAATTAATTGTTTTAGCAAGAATACGAGCAGTAGTTGTTTTACCAACTCCGCGCGAACCGCAGAAAAGAAAAGCTTGTGCTAAATGATCGTTTTTGATGGCATTTTTCAGAGTATTCGTAATAGAACCTTGTCCCACAACTGTTGAAAAAGTCTGCGGTCTGTACTTACGTGCGGATACTACGAATTCTGACATGGTGCAAAAGTAATGATTATTGGTTTTGAATGGGATGGGTGTTGAAAAGTTATTGGATCCGGCATAACTTCGATTGGTCATGTTCGACTCTGGTGTATAGTAACACTCTGCCCGAAACAGTGTCGCAAAAAAAACCTGTCCGCGAAAAAACGCAGACAAGCCTTTTTTTTAAATTACTATACAACTGACTAAGCCACCTTGCCGTCGTCGCGTTCGGCAGGACCTTTCGGGCCATGTGAACCGTAATCGATAATCATGCGGGCGCTTTGGTAACTGCTGTAGAATGACGGTAAGCTCTCCTTAAAGCTTAGAATAAGGATATCCATCTTTTCATTAAGTAATTGATCAATCCTGCGTGTTTGCTTCCTTACTAATTCTGTGATCTCTTTCCGGTGGATGATCGCAATTCTCGGTGCGAACAGAACATTCGATACTTCCCCGATCAAGACTTGCGTTTCGGCAATGAATTCGGAAGTTATTCCTAATTCTGCTAAAGCGGCTCCGTGTAATTCCAAATCGGCTTGTAATGCAGTAATCCGGTGAAGCAAAGCATTGGCTGGCAACCTGTTCCAACTGGTCAATGAACCTTTGTTCCGAATCTGAAGTGCTTTGTCATTCATCATCGTACCCTTCAGGCTTAAAGCTTTGGCGATAACATAAATATGTTCGATCAATTCGGCTTTCAATTCATTTTTACTTTCGCTTACACCTGCAATTGCAACGTCATACTCCGCGTGTGCCTGGTGAAGGATAGCCAGTTCACTTTCAAGTTCTGCTACCGCCGCCGTAAAGACCGGTATATTCTCCCAGGCTGTGTGTTCATCTTTGCAAATTTGCAGTACCGATGCGTACATGGTCATTTTTTGATTGCTTTTTTTATTCATGATTTCTGAATTTTAATTTTCCGAAACCGATTCGATTGACCCGGGATTTTGAACTGTCTTCGGAAATGGTTAATATAATTTAATGGTATAAAACACTGTGCCAAAGCATGTTGAAAATTTGTTAAGAAAAATTAAGCGGGCAAATTATTGAGTGAACCGTTATTGTGCCGAACTGAAATGTTCAGATTATTGATTAAAAAAATGCTTCTATAAACAATTCGTCTCGTATGTTTTGCGTGAAACTGTCTCTGTATGCCCTGTTAATATGCTTGCTAAGCATGAAAAAGCATTTGCTAAGCGTTTACATGCTTTTGCTAAGGCGTGCATAGCGTTTGTTTTATGTGTCAAGTGCTTTGCTAAGCAGAAAATGTGCTTTGCTAAGCGTGAAAAGTGTTTTGCTAAAGGTTCCAGGGTGTTTGTTTAGCAGGAAAAATGATTTGCTAAGTTGTAACTGCATCAGTTTACATCTCAGACCCGGTATTCTGAAGTTGTGTCCGGGAGGTCAGGTGTTACCCAATTTTATCATTCTCGACCCATCTACTTGTAAAGCAACAAGAAGTCTTTAACTTTGTGTAAAATTTTACGCGACAACAATTAAGATGAAAGTTTACAACAATATATTAGAAACTATTGGGAATACGCCATTGGTTCGTTTGAACAAGCTTACGAAAGACGTTAAGGCTACAGTGCTTGCTAAGGTAGAAACTACCAATCCCGGGAACTCGGTGAAAGACCGTATGGCGGTGAAGATGATTGCGGATGCTGAGAAGAATGGCTGGCTGAAACCGGGCGGAACAATCATTGAAGGAACTTCCGGGAATACAGGAATGGGATTGGCTCTTGGTGCAATTAT
>CBFGMW010000061.1:0-9578 GCA_965649925.1 uncultured Fluviicola sp. | reverse complement strand
CATCAATCATAATTCCCAATTTCTGCAATTCATTGATATCTTCTTTGAATTTAGACATGTGATCTTTCAAACGCTCCGGAATCGCATTGTAATATTCCTGCGGAGGAGTTGATAAAAATTCAACTCCACGAGAACGCATTTCAGCAACCGTTTTGATTATATCGTCAGTTGCAACTGCAATATGCTGCACACCTTCTCCTTCGTAAAAGTCAATGTATTCTTCAATTTGAGAACGTTTCTTTCCTTCTGCGGGTTCGTTAATCGGGAACTTAATTCTTCCATTCCCATTCGACATCACTTTCGACATTAATGCCGAATATTCTGTTGTGATTTGTTTATCATCAAACGACAAGAAATTCACAAATCCCATGACGTCTTCAAACCATTTAACGGCGGCGTTCATACGATTCCAATCCGTATTTCCAACCATGTGGTCAATGAACTTTAATCCTACTGGTGCTGGATTATAATCAGATGTTTTTTCAACATAACCCGGCATAAAAACACCTTTGTAGTTCTTACGCTCTACAAAAACAAAAACCGTTTCACCGTAAGCTCCGTAAATTCCTGAACGTACAACTTCACCATTCTCATCAGATTCAACCATTGGTTCAAAATAAGAACGTGCACCACGCTTTGTAGTTTCCTCATACGATTTTCGCGCATCTTCCACCCATAAAGCTATAACCTTAACACCGTCACCATGCTTTTTTACATGTTCACCAATTGGTGATTCACTATTAAGCGCAGTAGTAAGCACTAATCTGATTTTATCCTGCTTTAATACGTACGAAGCACGATCTTTCACTCCTGTCTCCAAACCTGCATAAGCCAAATCCTGAAAACCAAAAGCCGTTTTGTAGAAGTGAGCTGCCTGTTTCGCATTTCCCACATAAAATTCTACATAATCTGTTCCTAAAAGCGGCAAGAAATCCTGAGCTCCCTCAAAGATTTTCTCTAAACCGTATTCCACATTTTTAATTTCGTTACTCATAATCTTTTATATTTCCATGACTAGTTGCGAATTAATTGAAATAACTAGTCATTTGTAATTAGTAATTCTCTATAGCCAGCTATAAGCGTAGTCTTCCAACTCCGTATCTATCGCTGCCTGGGTTAATTTTAACGGACGGAAAGTATCAACCATTACCGCCAGTTCCTGTGTTTCCTTCTGACCAATACTTCTTTCATACGCTCCGGGATGCGGGCCATGTGGAATTCCGCCCGGATGCAGTGAAATGTATCCTTTTTCCACATGATTTCTACTCATAAAATCACCATCTACGTAATACAGCAGCTCATCAGAATCGATGTTGCTATGGTTGTAAGGTGCCGGAATAGAAAGCGGGTGATAATCGTACAATCTCGGACAGAAAGAGCACACCACAAAATTGTGTGCTTCAAAAGTTTGATGCACCGGTGGCGGCTGATGAACACGCCCAGTTATCGGTTCAAAATCGTGAATAGAAAAAGCATACGGAAAATTATAACCGTCCCATCCTACAACGTCGAAAGGATGCGAGGCATAAACCAACTCGTGCAGCATGTTTTCCTTCTTAATCTTTATGATAAACTCACCCAATTCATCGTGCGTTTCAATTTCACTTGGCCCTCTCAGATCGCGCTCACAAAAAGGTGAATGCTCCAGCAACTGGCCAAATTTGCTGCGATAGTTTTTTGGAGTATACAACGGTGAAAACGATTCTACAATGAACAAACGATTGTCTTCCGAATCGAACTCAATCTGATAGATCATTCCACGCGGAATCACCAAATAATCGCCATAGCTAAAATCGATGTTTCCCAAAAGTGTTTTCAGTTTTCCCGAACCGCGATGCACAAAGAGCATTTCGTCAGAATCGGCATTCTTATAGAAATAAGAAGTCATGGATTTTTTTGGAGCTGCAAGTGCAATATTCAAATCGTTATTAAACATAACAATGGTTCTGCTTTCAAGGAAATCATCTTTCGGCGTAACCTCAAAACCCTTGAGCATACGCGACTTAATATTCTTTCCTACAGCTGCTTGTGGAGTTAAGTCAATAGCATCACCAAATGATTTCACCATCGTTGGGCGGTGCACATGATACAAAAGTGATGAAAACCCGCTAAAACCCTCAGTTCCGAACAATTGTTCGTAATATAAATCACCGGAAGGTTTTCTAAATTGTGTATGTCTTTTATGCGGGATTTCTCCCAACTTATAATAAAATGGCATTTCTCAAAATTTTAATGAATATACAAATAAATAGGGGCACTATCAAGACAAAGAAGCCCCTTCAAAAAAAGAAGACCTTTCATACCGGCTTCCTGAGCTGAAGCCAAAGAAGATGTATTTGCAATTCAATCCACATAAAACGTGATTTACCACAAATTTATCAAAATCTCATGTTCGCTTTCAATGATTTTGAGAAATTTCACGGATTTGTGAAGAAACCGGTTTCGAAAAGCACTATTTTTGCGCCGGTTATATAATCATTATCTATGAAGAAAGTGTTGGTATTAGGTTCATGCGGTCAGATCGGAACCGAATTGGTATTGGCTTTACGCGAAAAATTTGGGAACGAGCAAGTGATAGCCGCAGACCTGAAAACCGAATGCCCGGAAAATTTGCAAAACGGGCCTTACATGGTTTTGGATGCAATGGATCGTGAGAAAGTGCGACACACTATTATAGAAGGAAAAATAACCGATGTGTATTTGCTGGCGGCACTACTTTCAGCCACAGCAGAAAAAAATCCTGACTTTGCCTGGAAACTGAACATGGAAGGATTATTTACCATTTTGGATCTTGCAAAAGAAGGACATATAAAAAAGGTGTTCTGGCCCTCAAGTATTGCAGTTTTCGGACCAACAACTCCCCGGATCAATACGCCACAGTATACAGTTATGGAGCCGAGCACCGTTTACGGCATTTCCAAACAAGCCGGTGAACGCTGGTGTGAATATTACTTTAATAAGTTCGGCGTTGATGTTAGAAGTATCCGCTACCCCGGGCTAATTTCGTACAAAAGTCTCCCTGGCGGCGGAACTACAGACTATGCTGTAGACATTTTTTATAAGGCGAAAGCAGGAAAACCTTTCACCAGTTTCCTGAAAGCAGATTCGGCACTGCCGATGATGTTTATGGATGATGCTATCAGGGCAACAATTGAGCTCATGGAAGCACCTAAAGAAAGTGTCAAAATCAGATCAAGTTATAACCTTTCAGCGTTGTCGTTTACCCCTGAAGAACTAGCCAATGCTATCCGCAAAGAAGTTCCGGATTTTGAAATTTCTTACGCACCTGATTTCCGCCAGGAAATTGCTGATTCATGGCCTGCGAGTATTGACGATTCATTTGCCAGAACCGACTGGGGATGGAACGAAAGTTACAATTTGCACAAAATGGTTTCTACAATGTTGAAAAACATTAATTTAGCGCTCGTTTCAGAGCAATAAACATGCGTTTATCGGCAAAACTAGATCGTTTATCGAAATTATTTAAAAAAATAGGCAACTTTTGTGGAATAATTCTATCTTTAGATTACGCTACAAACTAATTATAAAACTATGTGGAAGTTAAATCGGCTAGGACTTTTACTTCTTTGCTTTCTATTCATTGGGAATGCTCTTGCCAGTACGTCTGATGATCAGGACGATAAAACAAACGTCACTGATCAAAACGGGAAGAAGCAGGGCAAGTGGATTATTTACGGTAAAGATCGTCCTGAATCAGGAATTCCGTCGACCGGAAAAGTGGAAGAAGGAAAATATGTTGACGACAGAAAAGAGGGTATTTGGATCAAGTACCATGACGATGGCGTTACACCAAAATTAAAGGGAGAATACGAAAACAATCGTCCGAAAGGTATTTACACCAAGTATTGGCCGAATGGAAAAGTGAGAGAAACCGGAACTTTTGAGAAGAATCAGCAATTAGATTCGTTAGTACGTTTTTACGAAACTGGAGTTCGTGAGTACGTTGCAGATTATAATGAATTAGGAAAAGAGCAGGGAAAAGTTAAGTTCTACTATCCAAACGGGCAGGAAGAATTGGTTTACACTGCAAATAACGGAACCCCAACAGGAACCGCAACACGCTACTGGCCAAATGGTGACGTGAAGGAAATCATTACTTACAGTTCTACTGGAGAGATTACAAACACAATCCAAAAAGAAATGGTAAGTGCTCCTGAAAAAGTAAAAGATCCAAGCGGACCTTCGAAACCGCCGCCAGCAATTAAAGGAACTCCCAAAACTCCTGGCGCGACATGGAAGCCGAATGGTTATAACAAAGTGTATAACGAAGACGGTGAAATTTCTCAGGACGGAACGTTTAAAGACGGTCGACTTTGGGACGGAAAAGTATACGTATACGATAAAGACGGAATTCTGCTGAAAGTAGAGGTTTACAAGTCCGGTTCGTATCACTCAGACGGGCAATTGTAATTGAACATTCAATAATAAAAGAAAAGGTGGTTCTCTGAAGAGGATCACCTTTTTTGATTTTCAATCCAGGCGCTCCCTGCCAGGGAAACTTTCCGAAGGTTCTCATCATCATAAAGGACCAGGGTCTGATTCTGTTTCCTGAACCCAAAAATGAGCAGATTGACCCATTTTCTATGGCTGGCAGTCCAACTCAACTATTTTTCCATCACTTTCAACCCAGGTTTCACAATCGTTTCTAAAAGAGAACCAACGCTTCCCGGGGTAAATACCTCCATTCAACGCCGTCAGATACAGCAATTGATCCTCAACTGCCGGCATACGAAACAGTGCTCTTAAAAACATCTCATAAAGACTAGTCAAAAAAAAGAATAGCTCCTGAGAGGAAAACATGATATCATACATTAAAGTGTTACAGCTTCACGCAAGATAAACCCGAGCGTTCCCTCTGGTAAATGGCTCCTGCCTCCAATGCTCATTTCCCGGATTCCACTCGAACATTGACAACAAAAAAAAGGGTGTCACATTTGCAACACCCCTCTTCCATTATGAGTTTCTATTTATCTGAATAACTGAACAAATCCATGTCCGCTAAACTCATTTCCTGTTAAACCTGTTACCGTGTATGTATAGAAGTAAACACCTTCTGAGGCATCTGATCCGTTCCAGCTCGGATTCACTCCGTCACCTTCATACATCGTAAGACCCCAACGGTCAACAATTGTAAGTTTAATGTTAGTACTGTACGTTGTAGCAATACTAAATATATCATTAACTGCATCTCCATTAGGACTAAACACGTTTGGAACAACGATTTGAGGATTCGGGTAGAGACATGAGTTATCGTCGACTTCTGCGAGCGGATTGTAATTCACACCATTCGGATCCGTACATCCACACACACTGATCACAACACTAGCGAATACTGTATCTGCGCAAGGTCCTTTGCTTGCAATTAAACGAATTACAGCATCGTCACTATAAACAATAGTTAAAGGAGTATTGTAATCTGCCGTATTCAAAGTAGTTCCATCTCCAAAGTTCCATTGGTAGAACGTTGCATTTTCACTTGTATTCGTGAATACAACTGTTAAAGGAGAACATCCGCTAAGCACAGATGCATCAAAAGAAGCTGAAGGAGGTAACTCCTGAGTTACAAGGATCGAATCATTCACTGAACAAACATCGTCTGTAATAGTAAAGTAATACCATCCCGGAGAAAGATTCTGCATCACTGAGGCATCTACCTCAACTGTTCCTGATGCATTTTCCCAATGGTACAAAGGTTGGCCTGTCATTCCTTCTCCCAATCCGAACACCGTTCCGTTATTCTGACATGAAGATGCCGGCACCATTTGCATTGTATCAATTGCAAGGGTTTGATTTAATACTACTGTTACAGTATCGGTTCCTGTATTCCCACAGGCATCCACTGCGTTGACTATAAAGTCATAACTTCCGTTTGTGAGTGCGGGGACATAAGCCGTTGTACCTGTTTGATTCATAAACGGCCAGGTGACTGTATATGGTCCAAAACCTCCACTGGCAGTTGCCGTTACCATCACCGAATCGTTCGGACAGGCGATGTTAATATCAGATTCCGTTATTGTCAAGTCTGGACCGTCAATGATGTAAAGTGTACCTATCGTAATAATCGTATCACCACATTCTGTGATTGTTGTTGCAGTTAAAGTAACAGATTCAGGGCTTTCGTTGTTTCCGTCTTGCGTTGGGAACAACGTAATAACAATTGTATCTACACCTGGTTCGAAAATAACCGGATTTGGCAGGTTGTTGTAATCTACACCCATAATCGCATTTCCGGAAATATCGTATGTTACCACCAATGAATCATCGGCTTGAGTTGTAGGTCGTGTAAAATAGAACGTTGCACTGGTACATCCTTCAATTACAGTTGTGTCGCCACTTACAGTAGCAACTGAAATATCAACTGCTTCAGAAGCAAATGAATCTGCTTCAATAAATACTCCAGAATCGTATGATTGATCACCAACATTACAAATAGCCAATTTAATGTGATATGTCTCACCACATTGTACCTGAGCAACTGCTGTTAAGATTACCGTAGTTCCATCATACTGAATTGCAGTTCCATATCCTGCACCACCAACATTATCTACATAATATTGTGTATTACTCTGATCACCTACGTTGTTAATGGTAACTGGTGTACTTGTACCGGGAATAAGCGCAATATTTACTGCTGAATTTGTGTATGGGCCTGATAATCCGGGGCCAGACAAGAAGAATCCGAAAGCATCATTATAAGAAGAGGGTGAGAATTCCGGGTACTCATCCGATCCGAACATATAACGAAAACTTACCGTATCACCTGAAGGCACAAAGTCGAACTCCAAAATGGCACCGTTAGTAACTGTTCCGTTCGCAATTGCATCTAAATCCGGATCATTAAGCATGGGTGTTCCACCCAAAGTAAAACTTCCGCTGTTGTTAGGGCCAACAGCTGCCGATCCCATACCTGTGGTTAACAATACTCCTGATGAAATAGGGAATGATGTATTGTTCGAATTGAAGTAAGAAACATTCCCCTGAATAGATTGAGCGTTTACCGCACTACCGTTATAAGTAACATTTGTTGCTGTAACTCCATTCCCCAACAATACATCCTGTACGTAATTGTTTGGTGAATTGGTGTTTGTCACCGAAATCTGGGAAATCCCTGAAAACGATGAAAACGTTACAACAATTAAACTAAATAAAACCTTCTGTAAAGTGTACATATTTCTCATAGTAAATAGTTAACATGTGCTTAGACTGCAAATATAAAGGAATGGTTGCACCAAAAATGGATTTTTCTAAAATTTTAAATAATTGTTAATTATTCAACAACAACGTGTTTTCATTAAGACCGAATAAAATTGCATTTTTGTAAAAAAATATCCGTGGAACATACTCAAGAATTTCTTCAGAAAAACAAAGAACGTCAGTTAAACGAATTAATTGAATTGCTTAGAATTCCTACTGTTTCAGCCGACAGCGCTTTTAAGAACGATGTTTTGAAAGGCGCCGAAAAAGTGGCCGAATTTCTTACGAAAGCTGGTTTAGAGCAGGTAGAAATTTGTAACACAGCCGGACATCCGATTGTATATGGTGAGAAAATAATCGACCCGAATCTTCCAACTGTATTGGTATATGGGCATTACGATGTTCAACCAGCCGATCCAATTGATTTATGGACTTCTCCACCATTCGAACCCGTGATCAAAACAACCGAGATCCATCCCGAAGGTGCAATTTTCGCCCGCGGGTCTTGTGACGACAAAGGACAAATGTTCATGCATGTGAAAGCGGTTGAAGCAATGATTGCTACAAATGAACTTCCATGTAATGTCAAATTTATGATTGAAGGTGAAGAAGAAGTTGGTTCTGTCAATCTTGGAATTTTCGTCAATGAAAATAAAACAAAACTGAAAGCTGATATTATATTGGTTTCTGATACCGGAATGTTGAGTAACGACACTCCTTCTATAACAACTGGATTAAGAGGGTTAAGCTACGTAGAAGTAGAAGTAACCGGTCCGAACAGAGATCTTCATTCAGGACTTTACGGCGGCTGTGTTGCAAATCCGATCAATATTCTTACAAAAATGATTGCTTCTCTTCATGATGAGAACAATCATATTACGATTCCGGGATTCTACGCTGATGTAGTTGAACTTTCTATCGAAGAACGTACGGAAATGGCAAAAGCGCCTTATTCCGAGGCAAATTATCTGAAAGCGCTCGATATTGAAAGTGTTTATGGTGAAGCAGGTTATTCTACTCCTGAACGAGGTTCTATACGTCCGACACTCGACGTTAACGGAATTTGGGGCGGATATACCGGTGAAGGAGCAAAAACAGTGATCGCCTCGAAAGCCTACGCGAAAATCTCCATGCGTTTGGTTCCAAATCAAAACCCGGAAACAATTACCAAATTGTTCCAGGACCATTTTGTTTCCATTGCACCAAAAGGTGTGCGAGTAGTTGTGAATCCGCACCATGGCGGAGAACCTGTTGTTACGCCGATTGATTCATTCGCTTACCAGAGCGCAGCAAAAGCCTACGAAAAAACATTTGGCAAAACACCTATTCCCGTTAGAAGCGGCGGAAGCATTCCAATTATTGCTTTATTTGAACAAGAACTAGGGTTAAAAACGGTAATGATGGGCTTCGGATGCTATTCATTCGCCAAATGAACATTACGGATTATTTAATTTTTACAAGGGAATTGAAACCATTCCATACTTCTTTCATTATTTCTCCAAAGCAAATTAATTAGCAATGGCGAAACAACTTTTTCTTTGGTCAATTTCATTCTCTATTCTTTTAGGACTGAACGCGTGTGAGTTTGATGAACCTGATATGGGTGATATCAAAAATTTCAAGTTAGTTGAGCTGGACGGAAATAATTTAGATGTTCAGTTCGATATAGATATCGATAATCCGAATGGTTTTAATTTCAAAATTAAGGATGGCGATGTTCTGATTAAGATCAATGAAGAAGAAATGGGAACGGTAAAACTTTCAGAGAAAATCAAAGTAAAACGCAAATCTGATAATACTTATACCATTCCTTTACGCATCGTATTGAATAACGGAACATTGTTTAAACTGATTAAAATAGCGCAGCAAAAAACCATTTCGTTAGTAGCGGAAGGAACGGTGAAAGGAAGCGTTTGCGGAATCAGTAAAAAAGTTCCGATCAAAGAAACACGAGAATTGAGTGGTAGTGATTTGAAAAATGTTTTTCAATAAATAAATCAAAAAAAGTCTGGGCGAATAATTATTCGCCCAGACTTTTTTATTTATACTTTCTGAAGTAAACTTTTCCAACTCACCTTCGCCTCAATAATAGATGCAAGATCGTTAATTGCAACACGATCCTGAAGCATCGTGTCTCTATCTCGGATAGTTACTGTATTGTCTTCCAAAGTCTGGTGATCAACCATCACGCAGAACGGTGTTCCAATTGCATCCTGGCGACGGTAACGTTTTCCCGGAGAATCTTTTTCATCATACTGACAGTTATAATCAAACTTCAAATTATTGAAAATGCACAATGCCATTTCCGGCAACCCATCTTTTTTCGTCAACGGCATAACCGCTACCTTATAAGGTGCCAATTG
>CBFGMW010000060.1:0-9596 GCA_965649925.1 uncultured Fluviicola sp. | reverse complement strand
TTTTTCACCTGGAACTGCCACCTTCTTCACATCTGCAGAACCATAATGTCTGTTTCCCGATAGAAAAACAACAATCCCAATAAACATTCCTACTCCGGCGCCAACAAAGGCAACAGAATATCCATACTTATTAATAAGGAAAGCAGAAACAATGTTACAAATGAAGGCGCCAATGTTAATTCCCATATAAAACAGGTTATAGCCCTCATCCTTCTGATCTTTGTATTCCTCGGTATTGTATAGATTTCCCAGTAGGGTTGATATATTCGGTTTGAACAATCCGTTTCCGGCAATAACAAGGACCATTCCCGAATAAAGCATGGTAAACGAATGAACTCCCATCATGCAATAACCAACTCCCATGAGCACGCCTCCAACAATAATTGGCAGTCGATAACCCAAAATTCTGTCGGCTAACAAACCACCAATAAACGGTGTAAAGAAAACAAGCGCGATAAACGTTCCGTACAAACTTGCCGATTCTGCTTCCGACATTTCAAACCCTTGCTTTGCATCTTTCAGGTAAAGCGTGAAAATACCGATCATCAGATAATAACCGAAACGTTCCCACATTTCAGAAAGGAATAAATACGGAAGTGCTTTTGGGTGCTTGCGTTGTTTTATGTTTGCCATGGGTTTAGAATAAAAAAGTCCCGCCAGAATTTTCCAGCGGGACTCAAAGATAAAATGTTTTTGTTATTTCACTCCACTCATCATCTTTTTGAAGAATGGAGAAATGATGATCAGTACGACCCCGGATATTACAGATATAATCCCGATGATTTGATAACCTTCGGTGTATTGTATCAATTTTTCGTAATTGGTCAGGTTTTTACCAGAACCATCGCCAGAAGCCAATGCGGCTCCAATTAGTCCTGCTCCGTACTGACCATAAGCACTTGCAAGGAACCACGTTCCCATCATCATTCCGGTAAGTCTTCGCGGAGAAAGTTTTGTAATCATTGATAAACCAATCGGTGACAAACATAATTCTCCCAAACTAACTACCAAATACGCGAATACAAAAATCCATAACGGAGTAAGTCCCTGGGCATCGGAATAGAATCGACTAGCTGCAAAAACAAGGAACCCTAATCCTAAAATCAAAAACCCAAGTCCGAACTTAACTGTAGTGTTCGGTTCAGCTCTTCTTTTACTTAACCAAACCCATAAAAACCCAACAAGTGGAGCAAGTAACACTACCCAAAGTGAATTCAGTGAATTATTGACCTGAGTCATATTCAAACCCTTACTTGCGATATTCCCGTTCGCAAAAAAGTTAAGTGATCCTCCACCCTGTTCAAAGAATGACCAGAATAAAGCAGAAAAGATAATTAGCAATACTGCAACCAATAGTTTCCCGAATTCTTCCTTCTTTACTTTCGAAAGTACATAAACCAGATAAATCAAAATAATTCCGGCCAGAACGATCATAAACAAATCACTGAACTGAACGGAGTATGGAACCATGTCTCCATTTGCCGACTTGACATTTCCAAAAACAAAAGACAGATTCACGTCGAACGGATAATAAACCATTAAAAAGAAAAACGGAATCATCAGCAACGAACTCAGGTAAACAGTCAGGTTCTTAGATAGTCCAAGTTTGTTTCTTTCAACCAGTTTTTCAGGGAAAGGTGGCAGCCCGATAGGTCCAAGGCTTTTTTGCGTTTTCAAAAACAAGCCGAGTCCCATAAGCATACATACACCTGCCAATGCAAATCCTAAAGACCAGCTTATTGATGTACCGATATAGGCAATTGTAAGCCCGCTTAAAAGCGCACCAATGTTGATTCCGGAATAAAATAACGAAAAACCGGAATCTCTTCTGGGATCGCCATCTTTATACAAATCTCCAACCATGGTTGAAATGTTCGGTTTGAAGAATCCGTTTCCAACTATGAGAATACTGACCCCGAGATAAAAAGTAAATGCACCGGGGACAGCCATTAGAAATGTTCCCAACGCCATTAAGATACCACCCCAAAAAACAGATTTTCGGAAACCGAATATTTTATCGGCAAACATCCCTCCTACAAACGCCATTGCATAGATGAATGCCTGGATCAGTCCATACTGTTTGTTTGAAGAACTTTCTGCTACATCTCTGTCTTTCTGTTGTGAAGTTTCAATGTAATACCTCGGATGATCTTCAGTAAGTTTTTCCTTATTTAACTTGTAGAACTCTGTTTTCTTTGCAACGAGTTCATCCTGAGGAATAGGCTTATAATCATTTGTCAAAATCAAATGAGAGATATAGAGTGCCAAGAGCGCCCGCATTCCGTAGAACGTAAAACGTTCCCACATTTCAACTAAAAACAAATACCACAATTGTTTCGGGTATTTTCCTTTGAAATTCTGAATGGCCGCTAATTCCGCAGATGCGCTGTCAAGAGTAACGTCTTCGCGCTCCGTATGGTCTAATGGTTCTTGCGTCATATAGTAAAGTATGTTCGTGATAAAAGTCGGAAAATAAATTCAAAAAAAATCCCTCAATCTTTCGACTAAGGGATTATATATTAAATCAGCTATTACTTAACTCCATGCATCATTTTGCTTAATCGTCTTGAGATTGTCAGCATAATAAGACCAAGAACAATCACAAAACCGGCAATTGAAGAAAAAATTGTGGCTGCACCCAGTTTTTCAACATATGCTGCAATGAAACCTCCAAGGATATTTGCGACAAAAGTCGACAGCATCCAAACTCCCATTAGCATAGAGGCTAATTTTATCGGAGCCAATTTCGTGACAACACTTAATCCAACTGGCGAAATACATAATTCACCAATGGTATGGAAAAAGTAAGTTATTATCAAATACCACAATGCAGCTTTCTCCACAACATTTTCTTTTCCATTAACCATTTCGGTTTGAACGTGACTTGTTGCCATTAACATAAATAAGAATCCAATCCCAAGCAAAATCATTCCTAGGCTCATTTTTACCGGAGTTGACATTCTTGAACCTGTTTTTGAACCCCAGAACCAGGCAAAAATCGGTGCCAGAATAACAATAAACAAAGGATTTACAGATTGAAATAATTCAGTAGAAATGGTCCAGGAACCTACTGTTCTGTCAATGTAAGAATCTGTATAAAGCGTCATGCTAGAACCTGCTTGTTCAAACCCAGCCCAAAAGAAGATTATGAAAGCAGTTAGTATAAAAATAACAGACATTCTCTGCTTCTCCTCTCGTGTCAATGTAGCTGAAGCAACAACTACATCTTTAACATCATCAATTGTTCCTGAATTTTCAATTGCTTCGGCTTTTTGTGGTTTCTCACCAATTTCAAGCAAATATTTCTTTGCTAAACTATTAAATATCAGCTGTCCGATTAACATTCCAATAGCAGCAGCCAAAAAACCATATTTATATCCAAAAGACATAATCTCTGTTTTCCCCTCGGCGTTTACTCCAGTAGTAGCGAACCAGTCATTACATAAAACAGCTACAACAACTGGAGCTAACAACGCACCTAAGTTGATACCCATGTAAAAAATGGAAAATGCTGAATCTCTTCGTGTATCCCCTTGTCGGTAAAGTCTACCAACTAAAGTTGAAATATTCGGTTTAAAAAAGCCATTACCAATTATTAAAAGTAAAAGTCCGATTGCCAGTCCAGCGTGCGAATTAATAGCAAAAAGAGCCATTTGTCCTAAAAACATGGTGATCCCTCCAATTGTAATCGCTTTTCGCTGTCCAAGATATTTATCCGCAAGCCAACCTCCAATAATTGGTGTGAAGTAAACAAAACCAGTAAAAAACCCATAAATCAATGAAGCTGATCCTTTGCTGATTTCCAGCCCGTTTTCCATATACATTTTGGTCATGTACAAGACAAGGATTGCACGCATCCCATAATACGAAAAACGCTCCCACATTTCTGTGAAGAACAATAGGTACAAGCCTTTTGGGTGACCAAAAATGGTTCCCTGCTTTTCAATCTCAGTGATTACATCTCTTTGTGAGCTCATATAGTTTTATTACAATGGACGGTGAAAATAATCAAAAAACTACTGATTCATTCAGATTGTTTTAATTTTAACGTAACAATCCGATCTTAATGGTTGATACTGAACTGATTTTCAATATTCATACACACAACATTCGATTTCCACAGAATGAAATCAAGCAGTTTAACCCGAATGATGAAGGGAATTTGACTCATTTTTTCTCGATCGGAATTCATCCCGAAAATGCCACTTCCGAAGCACAAATAACTGAACTACAGATCAAAGAACTAGCAAAGAAATCAAATTGTGTTGCTATAGGTGAAATCGGTCTCGACAATCGGTATGAAAATGCCGGCGAAGTGCAGGAACAGGTTTTCATTTCTCAACTTCAATTAGCAGAACAACTGCAAAAACCCGTTATACTTCATTGTGTGAATTCCTGGGATCGATGCCGCTTCTTGCACCAGGCACACGCACCAAACACGAAACTGATCTATCATGGATTCAATAAAGCCGGAATTACCGATCAGGTGTTGAACTATGAGAATGCTCAAATTTCAATTGGAGCTTCCATCCTAAACAATTTACAGCTTCAGGAAAAGATCAAAACTGTTTCCGTTTCCAGGCTTTTGGCTGAAACCGATGATTCTGAAATTCCTATTGAATTGATCTACCAAAAACTGGCTGAAATTAAATCATTAAATTTGCGCGATTTTTCGGAACAAATCCGGGAAAATGTCAAACAGATTTTTGGAATATGAGTAACTGGTTAGAACGTACAGAATTGATTTTAGGAAAAGACGAAATGTTACGACTCCAAAATGCGCATGTTTTGATCGTCGGGCTCGGGGGAATTGGTTCTTTTGCAGCAGAATTCATTGCCCGTTCAGGAGTTGGAACAATGACAATTATAGACGGAGACGTTTTCGACATCACCAATAAAAACAGGCAGCTTACAGCACTTGATTCAACAATCGGCAGAAATAAAGCAGTTGTGTTGGCCGAGCGCATTCGGGAAATAAACCCCGATATTCAATTAAATGTTGTAGAAGAATTTGTTGTTCCTGAACGCGTTTGGGAAATTCTGAACGAGTTTAAACCGAACTATGTAATGGACTGCATCGATAGTTTGACTCCAAAAATTGAATGGATTGTTGCTTGTAAACGTCTAAAGATAAAATGTATTACTCACCTCGGCGCAGGTGGAAAAACAGATCCGGGCAAAGTGAAAGTGGCTGAACTAATGAACAGTTATAACTGTAAACTAGGGCTCCAGGTAAAGAAACGTCTGAAAAAACGCGGAGTTGGCTTTAAGGGAGTTCGATGCGTTTTCTCGGCAGAACAGCAACAAAAAGATTCTTTGAAGATGACTGATGGATCTAACTTTAAACGTTCGTTTTACGGAACAGTAAGTTATATGCCGGCTCTTTTCGGTTTGCAGGGCGCCGCTGAAGTCATTGATTACATTGCTTCAAATAAGTCGAACAAGTAACTGAATTTGACTGTTTCAGACAAATACTTGTGAAATAATAATCGTATATTCGTCACCCCAAAACCCATTGGATGAATTTTACCCAAACATTGATCGGACTGAGTTCCGCTATATTTCTTTTTGCCAGTTGTGACGGCCCGGCAGCCGAAACAACTAACGACCAACCGATTATTTCGGGGAACGTCAATGCACATGATACGCACACATATTCCAATGTAGACGAAATCAGAACAACTCACATCGACCTTGAATTAGACGTTAATTTCGAAAACAAACGTATTTACGGAGTTGCGCGTCACGAAATGCAGCGTCTTAAAGATACCGATACGGCAATCTTTGATATCAACGGCCCGAAAATTCAGAAAGTAACTCTTGGAAAAAAGGGCGAAGAAAAAGAGACTGATTTCATTACCGGCCCAATGAAAGAATACATCGGGCAGCCATTAAGTATCAAAATCGATAAGGACACCCGTTTCATCAATATCTATTATGAAACTACGGAAAACGCCGGAGCTTTAGATTGGTTAGATCCAGGTTTAACTGCAGGGAAAGAACACCCTTATTTATATACTCAAGGCCAGGCAATCTTAACAAGAACATGGATTCCTGTACAAGGAACACCGGCAAACAGAATTACCTATTCTGCAGACGTTACTGTTCCTAAGGAATTAATGGCTTTGATGAGCGCTGAAAATCCAAAGAAAAAATCAGAAACAGGAAAGTACCACTTTGAAATGAAGCAGCCTATTCCTGTTTATTTAATTGCTCTTGCAGTTGGAAACCTGGAGTACCAGCCCCTTGGAAAAAATTGTGGTGTTTACACAGAACCGGAGATGATCCGCGATGTACAATGGGAGTTTGAAGATCTTCCTAAAATGATCACTGCTGCTGAAAGTCTTTACGGACCGTACAAATGGGATCAATACGATGTAATTGTTCTTCCGTATTCTTTCCCGTTTGGAGGAATGGAAAACCCACGTTTGACTTTTGCTAATCCGACATTGATTTCCGGTGACAGAAGCGCAGTTTCCGTTATTGCACATGAATTGGCGCACTCCTGGTCAGGAAACCTGGTTACAAATGCAACCTGGGACGATTTCTGGCTGAACGAAGGATTCACTGTTTACTTCGAGAACCGAATCATGGAAAAATTGTATGGCAAAGAAACCGCCGACATGCTTTCTATTATTGAATTCCAGGAATTAGAAACAGAAATAGACGAATTCACCAAATCCGGAAACGCAGATGACACAAAGCTGAAACTGGATTTGAAAGGAAGAAATCCTGATGACGGAATGACGCAGGTTGCCTATGTAAAAGGCGCTTTCTTCCTGAAGACTTTGGAAAAAGCAGCCGGGCGTGAACGTTTCGACGCTTTCCTTAAAAGTTATTTCAACGATCACCAGTTCCAAACATTGACAACTGAGCAGTTTAAAGCCTATTTAGAAAAGAAATTACTAAAACCATTCAAAATTGAGTTCAATTGCGATGAATGGTTCTATAAAGCAGGCCTTCCTTCAAACTGTGTACGCCTGGTTTCACCGCGTTTTGAAAAAATCCAGAATTTGGCAGACGAGTTTGTTGCCGGAAAAGACATTTTCAAAAAACCGAAGAAAAAGAAAGGAAAAAACAGCAGCCTGCCCTTTCTCGTGAACAATATACTCCGCAGGAATGGCAATCATTTATACGTCAGCTGCCGGATGTAATGAAACCGGAACAATTAGCGAAACTTGATGCAAAACTCGATTTCAAAAATTGGGGAAATGCAGAAGTAGCTTGTGAATGGTATGTTTTAGGAATTCATTCAGATTATACGGCAATTCGTCCTCAGCTGGAGAAATTCTTGTTCAGAACCGGTCGTCGTAAATTCCTTGTTCCTCTATACGGAGCTTTGAATGAATCGAAAACATGGAAACCCTGGGGCAAAGAAGTCTACAAAAAATCGAGAAACAATTATCATCCTGTTTCTGTTGAAACAATCGACGGAATTATGGGGATGAAAAAGAAAAAATAAATTCGTTTTACATAGGGGTAAGTCGCGACTTACCCCTACTACAACAAATCCAGCATCTTCACTACATCTGCACGTTTACGGGTTGAAACCGGAATCATTTTTCCGTCGGTCATAATCAAATGTCCGCCTTCGGTTTTCACAAACTCTTTGATCATTTTGGTATTCACCAAATGCGACTGATGTACACGGAAGAAACCCAGATCGCCTAAAATATCTTCAAAATCCTTCAACGTTTTTGAAACAACAATGCGCTTCGCATCTTTGAAGAAGAACTCGGTATAGTTTACATTGCTTTCGCAGCGAATAATCTCCCCGATGGAAACCACATGGATCTTATCCTGGGCATGCAGCGCCAGTCGTTCCTGAGTTTTAGACGGTTGTTTCAGTGTTTCATTCAGTAATTTATAATTCTCTTCTTCACTATACCCCTGTTTCCTGAATTTATCCAGCGCCATTTTCAATTCGTCGGGATCAACCGGTTTTAACAAATAATCAATTGCAGCATAACGAAACGCTTTGATTGCATGAGCATCGCTCGCTGTTATGAAAATAATCTTGAATCGGATTTCAGGGAGAATATCCAACAGATCGAAACCCGAGCCATCCTGCATCTGGATGTCAAGGAACAAAATATCAATTTCCAGGTTCTTTAAAAGTTTCGCACCCTCAATCACTCCAGAAGCTTCACCAACAATTTCTATGTCGGGAGCATAGGTTTCCAAATCTTTTCTAAATGTTAGGCGTGCCTGCTCTATGTCGTCAATAATTACAGCTCTAATCATAAAAGTGGTATAAAGAGTTCTACTTCTGTTCCTGAACTTTGATTGTTTTTGTCAAGCAAATCCGTTATTCGAACACGATGTGTTTCGTCTGATTCGCTTAATAAATCTAAACGGTCTTGTGTAATCGATAATCCTGATGAAACGTGATACGCCTCAGTACTGTTTTTGGTCATTTCGCCGGCGGCTTTACGTCCTATTCCATTATCCCTGATAATACAACGAATTCCGGTTTCGGTTTCGGAAAACAGGATATCGATCTTCCCGATATTATGTTGTTGATTCGCTTCAAACTTAAACCCGTGTTTGATCGAATTTTCAATAAACGGCTGGATCAGCATCGGTGGAATCCTGATGAAATTCATTTCTGTCTCCAGATCCATTCTAATTTCAAAAGTGAATTTATTTCCTGAACAGAATTGTTCGATCAGTAAATAGTTTTCCAAAGTAGCAATTTCCTCCTCAAGCGAAATAGTGGATGCCCTGGAATTATCAAGAATTTGCCGCATTAAACGTGCAAATTTCGCCAAATAATAACGTGCTTTTGTTTCGTTTTCCGTTCCTATTAATCCCTGAATCGAGTTCAGTGCATTGAAAATGAAATGCGGGTTCATCTGCAATCGCAGAGCTTTCTGTTCCAATTCGACCAAATCTCTGGCTAATTCTGCCTGTCGCTGTGCTTCTTCCGCTTTCGCCCTGATACGCCTGGTTTGAAAGCGGACCATGAGCCAAATCAATAGTATCGAAATGATTATTTCCAAAGTAATAAACCATACAGTTTTCCAGAAAGGAGCCGAAATACTGATTTGAACGCTCAACGGTTTTTCACTGATAAAGCCATCTTCGTTTTTAGCACGAACCATAAAGACATACTTTCCCGGAGCAATATTTGAATAGACAATACGCTGTTCTTTCGACCAGGGCGACCATTTGTCGTCAAATTCGTTCATTTTCCAGGAATACTCCACTCCTTCCGGATTTCTAAGGTTGATTCCCTTAAAAAGAAAACTCAAATGATTTTGATCATAACTCAAATCGAGATTCCCCGTTGTTTTTCCCATTGACTCATAGAACAACTGAATGTCAGTGATACTAAGTACCGGAGGAATTTTATTCACGGAAAGATTCGCCGGATTGTAACATGTTAAACCATTAATAGTTCCAAACCAAACTCGACCGTCTTTATCTTGGAAAACTGCATTCTGACAAGTTTCAACACCTAAGAATCCATCACCTTGTGCGTAATGCTTAATTGTTTTGATCTTTCGTTGTTTCGAGAATTGAATCAAGTCCAAACCCGATTCGGTTCCAATAAATAAATTCCCCTTTTGGTCAAAAACAATTAAATAAACATT
>CBFGMW010000059.1:0-9717 GCA_965649925.1 uncultured Fluviicola sp. | reverse complement strand
TATTTTTTTATCAAGCGTTGATTTCTCCGTAGCACTCATCGCGAAAATTTCATCCTTCTTTTGCATATCCGCATTGTACCCCAATGATTTTGATCGTTGAGAACTTTCGGTTCCTGAAGAAGTTTCTTCTGGTTTTGTGTAATTGGTTACTGTAACATCGAATAGTTGCTCGCATGGAACTTCAAAACTTACTTTCCCGCCGGCATCCGATTTTTGGGTATAGATTTTTCCATCGTTTCTGGATGTAAGCGTAACTGTTTGTCCTGCGAAAAAACCACCGCCCATATTTTTTAACGTGTAAATAATTGTTCCGGAGCAATCTTGTGTGTAACCTGTGTTTAAACAAAATGCAAACGAGCAAATCAGGACGCAGGTGCGCGAAAATGAAAGAGTATGGGTTTTCATAATACAGTTGTTTGTATGGTTAAGCGAAAAAAAATCATTTTGGTACACTTTACACCTCAATTGTTTATAGAAGCTTGCTAACTTTATTCAACAGAACAAAAACCTGTTATCACAAAAAAAAGTACCGCATGAATGAGATAATTTGCCCAAACTGTAAGAAAGCTTTTAAAGTAGATGAGGCTGGTTTTGCAGATATTCTTAAACAAGTTCGTGACCATCAATTTGAAGAAGAACTACAAAATCGTTTAATGCTTGCCGAGAAAGAAAAGCAAAGTGCTGTTTTGTTGGCTGAAGCAAATCTGAAAAATTCGTTACAGGCAGAGTTAGCAAAAAAAGACAGGGAGATATCTGAATTGCAGACCAAAAGAGAGCGTGATTTAGCAGATCTAACAGCGAGGAAATCTGCTGAAATTGCGGATATGAAATCGAAAATTGAGATGTCCGAAATCGAGAAGAGACTTTCGGTGA
Source organism: uncultured Fluviicola sp. (assembly GCA_965649925.1). Lineage (GTDB taxonomy): Bacteria > Bacteroidota > Bacteroidia > Flavobacteriales_D > Crocinitomicaceae > Fluviicola. The sequence goes on along the minus strand of CBFGMW010000059.1, from coordinate 8,844 downwards.
ATGAGGCTGTTCAGAAAATTGAAAAGCAACGCAACGAGCTTGCAAATGAGTTGAGAATCAAAGAGACAGAAAAGCAGTTGCTTGAAAAATCATTGAGCGAGAAATTTACTTCAGAGCTTCGAACAAAAGACGATATCATTAAGCTAAAAGATGAAGAAATTGCTTTGCGGAAGGACATGAAATTGAAGCTTTCCACCATAATGGTTGGAGAAACCCTTGAGCAACATTGTGAAAATGAGTTTAACAGGCTGAGAGCAACAGCTTTTCAAACGGCTTATTTCGAAAAAGACAATGATTCCAGATCTGGAAGTAAAGGCGACTTCATTTATCGGGAAACAGACGATAGTGGAAATGAGATTATTTCGATTATGTTCGAAATGAAGAATGAAGGCGATGAAACGGCTACTAAAAAAAGGAATGAAGATTTTTTCAAGGAATTAGACAAAGATAGAGTCGAAAAAAAGTGTGAGTATGCTATTCTTGTTACTTTACTGGAGGCAGAAAATGAGTTTTACAATACGGGAATTGTCGATGTTTCGCATAAATATCCTAAAATGTATGTTGTTCGGCCTCAATTTTTTATTCCGATTATCACGCTACTTCGAAATGCTGCTTTGAACTCAATGAAGTATAAAGCCGAATTGGCTTTGGTCAGAAATCAAAATATTGACATTACTAATTTCGAAGAGAATATTAATTCCTTTAAAGAAGGGTTTGCTCGAAATTACGAATTGGCAAGCCGTAAATTTAAAACTGCGATCGACGAAATTGATAAGACTATTGATCATCTTCAAAAAACGAAAGATGCGCTGCTTTCATCCGAAAACAATCTACGTCTGGCGAATAATAAAGCCGAAGAATTGACGATTAAGAAATTAACGCGTGGAAATCCAACGATGTCGAAAAAATTTGATGATTTGGCGAAGAATTCTGAGGAATAAGTGCATGTTCTTAAATTTATTAGCCGTAATCTACCTAATCGCTTACGTCTTGAATTTCATCTTTTTTCAAAAAAAATGCCCTAAAAAGATTTTCGTATTGTAAAAATCATTTACTTTGTATTTCAAAGTTCTTTTTATGAGTGATAAGGAATACATCGAACAGCTGCGTGATATTAAGAATATCATGGATAAATCCACCAAGTTTTTGTCGCTTTCCGGATTATCAGGGATTCTTGCCGGAGTTTATGCGTTGGTAGGGGCGTGTGCGGTTCAATTGATCATAAACCGCGATGCATACCCGTACGTAACATTGTATAGTAATACATTCAAGGCAATCATTGCAATCGCAGGTGGCGTTCTGATTTTATCCGTTATAACAGCTTTTGTGTTATCTAAGTTAAAAGCGAAAAAACGCAATGAGAAAGTTTGGGGATCAGCGAGTAAACGATTGCTGCTTAATTTTTCCATTCCTTTGATTACAGGAGCTGTTTTTGGAATTTCGTTGCTCAAGAATGGTCACTACGGGTTAATTGCTCCTGTAACGCTTATTTTCTATGGATTGGCATTGCTTCAAGCAAGTAAATATACGCTTGAAACAATTCGTTCTCTGGGAGTACTTTTCATTATTCTGGGCCTGATCAATTGTTGGTATGTTGGATATGGATTGTATTTTTGGGCAATGGGTTTTGGTGTATTTCACATTGTATACGGTTCTGTAATGTATTTTAAATTTGACAGAAAAAACAACTAGATGAAAGCCGTTATTGCACATATTAATAAGGCTTTCGATCATAGGATACGATTGGGAATTATGTCCGTCTTAATGGTAAATGACTCTGTTGATTTCAACCGTTTGAAAGAACTTCTGGATGTTACTGACGGAAATCTGGCGAGTCACATAAAAGCGCTGGAACAGGAAGCTTTTATTCTCGTAACCAAGCAGTTTATCGGGAAGAAGCCAAATACCACTTATACTGCGACAGAAGCTGGCAGGCAGGCTTTTACAAGTCATTTAGATGCGCTGGAATCATTGATCCGGCAGAGCAGGTAGTATATTTTTTTAATCATTTACTTTGAAAAACAAAGTACTTTATATTTTGAATTATGAGTACAAATGAAACAGAACAACCAACGAGTGACTTTAAAAGATTCATGCGGTCGCATACGGCGCGAATCATTATCGTAGGATTTATTACACTGGTATTGTTAGTACCGCTTTCACAGATTGGCTGGTTGATCCGTGAACGGAAAGATCGTCAGGACCAGGTGCAGGAAGAATTAAAGATGGAGTGGGGGAACGAATTGAAATATTATGGATTGGTACTCCAGATACCTTTTAAAACCGGCGACAAGAAAGAAAAAACAAAACTGCTTTACCTTTATCCGGAATCCTGTCAGGATGATATTTCCACATCGGTAAATGAGAGATATCGGGGAATTTTTAAAGCAAATTTATATAGTGCGAATATTCATTCTTCCAGCATTTTTGATTTGTCCAAAATAATGAATCAATCTAAATATAAACTGGCAGATTGGTCGCAGGCTAAAGTAGTTATGGTTACATCCTCCGGGTCGCGATTCAGGGAGTTGTCCGGATTCACGGTTGATGGAAAATTTGTTCAGCTTGGTGAGCAAAAGGAAAGTTCTTACGGAAGAACCACCGAAAGCTCATCTGATTTGTTTGCAATAAATCCGACCTTAAAACCGAAGCTGGAAGTTGTTTCAAATGCAACTATTGATGGTTGTAATGAAATCCGATACAGACCGTTCGCAACAAAGTCGCAAATGAACCTCAAATCTAATTGGACCAACCCATCCTTTGCAGGAACTTCATTGCCGGATAATGGCTCTTTTCTCCTTTCGAATAACGGGTTTACCGCTAAATGGAACAATATGGTGAGTCTAGGAAAAGCAAGTTCTTTTTCAGTTGGGAATATTGTACTCCGGAACCGACCATATTCTGAGATAAAATTCATTACAATGGTTGATCAATACCAGCTGAATGAACGGACAATCAAATACGGAATTTTGGTTTTGACTTTGACTTTTGCTGTCTTCTTTTTAATCCAGATCATGCAAAAAATGAGTATTCATCCATTGCATTACTTTATGATTGGATTGGCGTTGTTGCTCTTCTATTCGTTATTGTTATCTCTTTCAGAGCATTTTGGGTTTAACCGCGCATACATATGTTCTGCAACCGCCATCATGTTACTCATCGGTTGGTACGCGAAATCCATATTGAATTCACTTAAGTTTGCTGTCATTTCAGGACTAAGCATTGGGGTATTGTACACGTTCCTGCTGGTAATTGTGAATCTTGAAATTTATGCCATGCTCGTTGGAAGTATCGGATTATTCTTTGTGCTGGCAGCAATAATGTCAATCACACGTAAAATGAATTTTGAGAATATGTAACCAACCACCAAAAATCAGGGTTACGCAAAATAGCTATCTGAGGATATTCGGATAGCTATTTTTATTTACTGAGCTCAATGTGCTCTTGTAATGAATTTATAACAGTTTGTGCAATCAGTAAATGGAAACTATGGCGGTTATCTGCCGGAGCTTTTTCCAGGGCAGCATAATAGGCAGACCTGTTTGTATAATCTCCTTTTATATTACCGATTGGGTAACCGTTTAATAGTAAGATTAGGTTCATAACCAGCCTGGTGGTTCTTCCGTTTCCGTCAATGAACGGGTGAATCCTTACAATACGCTCATGCATTTCTGCAGCAAGAATAACAGGGTTTAGAACTCGTTTATTTTCTTCGTAATATTCGAAAACTTCTTCCATGAGCCTGGTTAAAAGAAATGGCTCCGGTGGAATGTGAGAACTTCCTGAAATTCGTACCCCAACACTTCGGTAAACTCCGGCATTTTCTCTATCAATACCTTTTAAAACCAGGTAATGAATCTGTTTTAAAACGCGTTCATTGAAAACCTGTTTGCCTTGCACGATCTCGGTTAAATATGCAATTGCTTCTGAATGATTAATTGCTTCCAAATGCTCACGCATCGATTTACCTCCAATGGTAATACCATCTTTAATTACGAGCAAAGTTTCCTGCAGAGTAAGTGTGTTTCCCTCAATACGATTACTCTCAAAAGTGTAATTCAAATTAAAATATTCTTCCATTTTTCGCAGTTGGGTAGCGTTTAATGGCTTCAGACTATTCCATTCTAATTGCAGGCTGTTACATCGGTCTAATAGTTTTTTAAGATCTGCAGGAAGCTCTGAAGCATTCTGTTTTTTTTGATCTAAGCCATATTGAACACGTGATTCTGCTACTTGTAATGCGCCAATGGAATAGTCTTCATCTTCAAGTAATGCGTATATTTTTTCGGCTAACCAGGCAGTACGTGTTTTCTCTTCATCTAACTCCAGAGCGTTAATGATTTGTGAAAGATGTTTTTTTGATGGGATCCGTTCACCTTTTTCATACCTGTTCAAAAGTGCCGGATCGATTCCTGTTAATGCGCCAAATGAACCGAAAGTTAGCGCCCGTGATTTTCGGGTTGTATGGATAATTTCTTTTAATTTCATTTTGACAAATATAACATTGACCAATTTAGTCATTTTCTATTGGCTTTCAAAATTTCACATGATTTTTTTTCCATCTTTCTAAACATTGTTTATCTTAGTTCACATTGTTCAGGAATTATCTTGTGATTAAGATTGATGGGGAATCGTGTGGAAATCACGAACTGTCGCGCAACTGTAAATCTGCCTGTTGGTAGGTGAAGTCAGATTACCATTCAATTTTAAACGGACTATAGCTTTCGCGATCTGAAGTAAAGTCGAATTGAACGCCAGCTGACGTTGCTTTTCCCTTTTGTTTTTATTGCGTTTTGAACTAAATAAAGGTTTATGAATAATACAACCATTGAAAAGAACACACCGTTCGACAAATCCTGTGTGAGATGTCACGAGTCTTTTGTTTGCAGAGCTGATGCCATTCGCGAATGTCATTGTTCAACAATTCAGTTAAATTCTGAGCAATTGACAATTCTCCGGGAACGCTATAACAATTGTTTGTGCAATCAGTGTTTGGTTAATTTCGTTGAAACCGAAGCATATTTACAGTATTAATAAACATTTAATGACAACCGAAGAACGAATTGAATTATCCGAAACACGTATTTTTAAAGCAGTTTTCCCTAACACAACAAATCATTACGACACACTTTTTGGAGGTACTGCCATGCAGTTAATGGATGAAGTTGCATTTATTGCCGCTACACGTTTTTCCCGCCAGAGAATGGTAACCGTTAGCAGTGACAGAATAGATTTTAAAAAACCAATTCCTGCGGGTACCATTGTTGAACTGGTAGGAAGAGTGACTTATATTGGAAGAACCAGTGTGAAGGTGAGAGTAGATATTTTTATAGAACAAATGTATGATACCCACAGAGAGAAGGCTGTAAGCGGTGAATTTACCTTTGTGGCTGTCGATGAACATAAGGTTCCTGTTAAAATTATCAATGAGTGAATCTTGGAATCGAATCTTTTGTAGTTTTGACCCCTACTTGTAAGTCAAATGAAATTTTCCTTTCTTAAAAATCGCTGGATCAAAATACCCTATCTCATTCTTTTGTATGGTTTTGCTATCTATGGTTTTATTATCACAGCTGCTTTCTTTGCAGTAAAATTCAATTGGACTAATGAAGGCGGTTCTATAGATTCGAACAATCGTTATTTCGAAGAAATGCATGATAAGTACGACCAGGATTTTAAGGTCGACAGCGTCTCCGTAGTTAAGCACCGCTTCGAAGTATTGAACCGGATCATGCTCCTGAATGACTATTACCCTCAAAATGCCAATTATATATTATCTGTTTACAACCAGAATAAAGACGAGAAATTGGCACTACGCATGTTAGATGCTGTTGATCTTCGGTTACAAAAGCGAAAAGATTACAGGAAAGATGCATCGAAACTGAAGTTCAAAATGAAGAGAGCCGAAACGCATAATAAAGGGTTAAGCGTTTTTGAATGGATGAATATAGCAGAGTGGCAGGACTTTAAGCAGGCTGTTGCAAAAGATAAACCGTATATTGATTCTGTAGCGATGATTACCGGAGTGGAACCTCGTTTGATTGTTGCGTGTTTGGTTGGCGAGCAAATTCGCTTGTTTAATTCAAGCCGCGAATCGTATAAGCGCTATATGGGGCCGTTGAAAATGCTGGCTCTGGAAAACCATTTATCTTATGGTGTAACTGGCATTAAGAACAGTACTGCCATCAATATTGAAAATTTTGCCAAAGATCCTAAAAGCGAGTTTTATCCCGGAAAAGCATTTGAACACTTACTGGATTTCGATAGTACAGTGAATTACACCTACAACGGAAATGATACCCTGGATCTTCGTTTGCAGCGATTGGTGCAGTTCAGGAATCATTATTATTCGTATTTGTACACGGCGGTTTTCCTCCGGGAAATAAAAGCACAATGGGATAAAGCGGGGTATCCGATCGGCGACAGGCCTGAGATTCTGGCTTCACTGTTTAATCTCGGATTCCAAAAATCGAAACCGAAAAAACATCCTGCTGTGGGAGGTTCTGTCTATAAAATAAATAATGTGGATTACACTTTTGGGTCAGTAGCCTATGAATTTTTCTACAGCGGGGAAATGTCAGATATCTTTCCGTATAAAACCAAATCCTTCGATTAAGAACCAGTTGTTCCACAGGTTATTAAAGAGCCTGAGGAAACAGATAGAAACCAGTTGCTATGACAGAAGATTTTTTTCAGGAGTCTAAACTCTTCACCCAGGAGCCAAATTATAAACAACTTAAAACGGCACTTAACTGGTTACTTATTTTATTGGCTTTCGATGGGTTGATCAGTTTGATTTACTTAGTGCTAAGCATTTCAATCGGAGTTGATTACTACATGAAATGGAGTCGAGAATCAATTCAAATTCTAGAACTTGTATATAAAATACTTGCTTATCTGTTTATTACAACTCACATTGTGTTATTTACAATTGCAGCTGTAAAGAACAAAAATAGAGCGGCACGAACTATTGTCATCTCAATAGGTATTTTGCATATTGTAACGTTCGTATATTATCAGTTTGTCAGATAACTGATTTAATTAAGAAGATTCTAATTCTTCAAAAACTAGACAGCAAAAACAATGAAAAGGCGGGATGAAAATTTTTTCACCCCGCCTTTTTATTCGAAAAAATTAATTTCCCTTAATCTCAAATTCAGTTCTTCTGTTTTGCTGCCTGCCATCTTCCGTAGTGTTGCCTGCAACAGGTTTAGAAGATCCATATCCTTTTGCAACCATTCGATTTGCTGCAATTCCTTTACCGGTTAGGTAAGTAACTACTGCTTCTGCTCGTTGCTGAGAAAGTGTTTCATTAAAAGTTGCCGAACCGGTATTGTCAGTGTGACCGGAAATCTCAATTTTCAGGTTTGGAACTTCTTTCATCAATTTTACCAATCTTTCCAACTCAGCATTCGATTCAGTTCTTAAAATCGATTTCGAGTAATCAAAGAAAATATTTCGAAGCGCAATTTTAGAACCAACAGCAATGTTTTTCAACTCAATGGTTTTGTTCACTAAATTATCGTCTGAGCCTGCAGGAATATCAAAATTCTCGGGATGGAAAAGATATCCTGTTGCTTTTACTGCAATTCCGTAATTTTTACCTGATGCTAAGGTGATGATAAATTTCCCTGTTGCCGAGTTTGTTTTGAAGGTCTCAATGATTTTTCCCGTCACGTTGTCGGTAATTTCAATTTCAGCTTCTACTGGTTTTCTTGAAATAGCATCTATTGTTACACCTTTAAAAACGGTAAGTGATTTTTTCTTCACATCAACCGAACTTTCGATTGCATGATCTTTTACCGGTTGAGCAACGCTTGCCAGCAGATAATCTTCTGTTTCTGTAACAGGTTTCTTTTCAGCTCCCCAGAACGTTACGCGATAAATGTCGTAACCGCCTTTTCCGCCATCACGATTCGAAGATATATAAGCAAACTTGCCATTCGCAGTTGATGCGAAAAAGAAATCATCATAAGGTGTGTTAATTGGGTAGCCCATATTAACCGGAGTTGTCCACACACCTTGTTCTTTCTTTGAAACAAAAATATCATAACCGCCTAATGATTCGTGTCCTTCAGAAGCAATATACATCGTTTCACCGTCTACGGAAATGTAAATAGGGCCTTCATTGAAACGCGAATTTAATGGTAAAACAGGAGCAGCAGTTTTGAAGTCGCCGATCATAATACTTTGAACCGCGGAAAAAACTACATCATAACCACTGGTGCTTGTTTCTCTGTCGGTTGCGCGGTTAAAATACAATCTGTAACCATCTTCGTTGTAGCAGGCGTATCGTTCATTCATACGCTCATTGCTGATATTCGCGTTTAATTTTGTTGGATCTGTCCAGTTTGCACCAAGGAGGCGTGTTTCATAGATATCAGATTGCGTTCCGTCGTTTCGGTGGATGAGCATTTTGGTTCCGTCAAAGTAAAGACAATCCGAAACGTCGTCTGAAACGGTATTTATTCCGCCTTTTAATTTTACCGGGGCCGACCATCCGTCGGATCCGAGTGAAGACGAATAAATATCGTAATCGAATTCTCCGAATTCATTGGCAGTGTGACCATTTGAACGATTTGATGACATGATCATTTCAGCACCATCTGTTGAAATTGCGGGAGAAATATCATCGTAGTTTGTGTTAAGAATTTCCATATTATCAACCCAGCAGCGAACTGGTTTGGCGATTGATTTCTTGTTCAACGCACATTGAGCAATACATTGATCAACGAATTTGGAAAAATCTGCCGACTTTTTGTATTCAGTATTGAAAGCAGTGTACGATTTTACTGCTTCATCAAATTTACTCTGAAGCTGCAGGCAAACACCCATATAGTAATT
>CBFGMW010000058.1:0-9804 GCA_965649925.1 uncultured Fluviicola sp. | reverse complement strand
CCCGGTCTGTCATGACCCTTTAGTTCTTACAAAGCCAAAAGACACCATAAATGATTGTAAACCAATCAACTTTAATACCTGGCATAAAAAAGACAGCTTATCGCCTAAATTCTACAACCAGAAGTTATTAAAACGGTACTTTTTCTCCATCAGCAGAAACGAATTGAAAGATGTATTGTTAGGCAGCAGGCACAGGAAGCCGTCCAATGAAACACTTTGGTCAATATCAACACTTGCAAAGAAACAAACCGAATATGATAGTACGTTTCGGGCAGATCGTTACTACTGCAAGCACCTGATTTCATACCGAAAAAAACATATTTCTCAAAAAAGTTGTTTATTTATTGCTAAATATTCCCGTAACGGAAGCAACGCAAACTTTTTAGTTTCCTGGATAATTGACAGGCACAAAAACGTTGCCGCCGCTAGAAATCAACTATCGTGTATAAAAAATACGGAACCTAATTATGTTATCCGAAATATGTCGTTAAACTATTAACGTAGTGCAACTTATCTTCTCAAAATTGCTTTTTTGTAACTTTTTTTTATTAAAATTGTATAAATCATAATTATTAACGTTATGAGAAGCACAGCTACTAGACAAAATCCAATTAATCCAGGGACCCGGTTCTTACTACGTTCACCGTTGTTCTCCCTAAAACTTCGTTTAATTTACAGATCGGCCATTTTCTTGTTATTTATATCAAGTATTGGTTTGTCGCTTTATCTTAAACTGAGCCTTATTCAAATTGGCATTACGATGGCAAGTTCACTCATTGCCGGGTTTCTCTTCTATCAAACTTGCAAGAAAATTGTGACTGGTTCTGTTCACGGTGATTATCTCATCGTCACGTACCGTTTAACGAACAAATCGAAAGTGGTAGATATCAAACATTTGAAACGTATGCGCACTGCACGTTTCCTGTGGTTCCGAGGAGCGCAGTTCACTTATAATCTGGACGGCGATATCCGCAGAGTATTGCTACTTTGCAATTCTGATGAAATTTCAAGCTTCAATCGTTTGGTTCAGGATCTTAAAAAAGCAGCTTAAAAGTAAGTCATAAGCCGGGTTCTGTATCCTGCCGACTCCCCGCCAGAGGCGGATCGGCATTACACTGTCATTTATCTAGTCCCGGGATCACTCCCGGGATCAATCGATCTACCCTCCAGATCTCTTCACCGTCGAAACGGATGGAACGAAACGAGTCGCCTCTTCTCTGGTTTACATGATCTTTCAGCCCGTGAGGTTTACCTAGCTTCCGCGCGTCGCCGGCGGAACGGTGGTCTCTTACACCCCCTTTTCACCCTTACCGCAACGCCATCTTGCGAAGACATTACGGCGGTTTATTTTCTGCTGCACTAGCTGTTCCGTTCACCTTGCAGCAAACGGACCTTCCTGTTAGGAAGCACGGTACTCTATGCTGCCCGGACTTTCCTCCACGTAACAAATGCTATGTGGCGACAGTGGACTTACTTTTAAGCTGTTTTTTTATTTCTTTACGATCAAAGAGGAAATTACTCCTTGATCAGTGTTTATTACCATGTGGTAAGAACCAGGAGCAAAGTTAGCAATATCAATACTTCCCTGCAACTTATCTATTGCCTGTGTTAATACCACTTTTCCTTTCATGTCGATAAAACTCACATTACTCGGTTTGGAAGATAATTCGTACGAGATAATCTCCGTGGTAGGATTTGGGTAAACAGAAAGATTAACATTTAAATTCTCAACGCCTAATCCGTTATACTCATCCCGGTACTCAATAGCTGTTACAACTTCATTTCCTGCAACTTCAGAAGTTTTAATGGTCATAACTGGTTCTTTATCATCCAATGATCTCCATTCATAAATGTGAGCATCAGGAACAGGGATCGGAATCCATGTACCGTTCCCATTTACTGTTACGTAGAACGAATCAACCTCCTCAATTCGGTGATGAATGCGAAGTGCCGTAAAAGTTCCCCATGGCGTTGCAACTGTTCCCCAACCGTCTACATTTGAAACGCGACTGCGGTGTTGTCTCCATTTTGCATCGTAAATAGGATTCATGTCCAAATCTGTATATCCTCTCGAACTGTAGCTGTCGCCGTATTCTAAAGGCAGTTCGTAACGATGTTCGATAGTATCTGATTTCGCGGCTACACCTTGTCCGGAGATCACGAATTCAAAACCAATGCTGTTTATAGAGGTACTTGTGTTTTTGGTAAACTGAGAAATTTCATCAAAAGTAACCGGGAAACTTGCAGTCCATTCATCAATAGGAAGATCCGTTGCCAATGCAAAATAAGTTGCTTTATAAGCGGCAGGAGCAAAACTTCCGAAGAAAAGATTGGCCAATTGACCAGCCTGATTGACTGGTTTATTGATCAGCCAACGCTGATCTGTGGTGCTCAATGTTGAGAAGTCCCAATTGTAATTTGCACCGGTTGAATTGTAATCGACCGTGAGATCAACCAATGTGCTGAACACATAATTCTCATTAACCGTAGAGAAATTAGCGTCTGTTAAAATTGGTTGGGCAATAGCACTTACGGAAATAATGAAAGATGCTACTAATGTTTTTAAGTTGTTCATGCAGAGTAGTTTTTGCCACAAATGTATGAAAAAACTCACCCGTGCTGAATATTCAGATCAACTTTAACCATAGCAAGTATTATTATTTGAATGATCTGCTGGCAGATGATTTAAAAGCTTCCCGCAACGCCTATACTTCGATCAGCCGCGGCTGACACAGGACAGACGAGCAAATGCTAGAAGAATAAGCGAAAAAATTGGTGCTAATATTTGGTTAAAACGTCCTTTCTAATTATTCGACTGTCTCATGCTTTGCAATAAAAGATCAAATATCTGTAATCATAGAGCCATCCGGTAGGTGGCTCTATTATCCGCGCATTTGCGGGAAACATTTTCCATTCAACATTAGTACATTCTGGGAAAAGATTTAGGTGGAGGCAGATCTCTTAAAATGTTCTTCGTAAGCCAAGGAAGAAAGAAACCGGAAGTTTTCTGATCTCACCTGAATAAGTATCCGACTGAAACGGACGAAGCACATCTACATTCATTGAGGCAGCAAACTGAACGCGCTCGGTCAATGCGTATCCGTATCTCGCTCCAAACTCCATGGTCAGTGATTTGGAATCGGGAATGGTCCCAACTACCTGGTTTCTTGAAACAAGTGCTGAGTTTTCGTAACGGGTGCTTGTTCCAGAGTATCCAAGTTGAATTCCAGGAACCATTACTGCACCAAGACTACTTCTGCCCCAGCTTCCGCCGGCATAAAGCGGAAATTCTACACTATAAATGCCACGCATATTTGTAACGTTCGATACCGAAGCATCAGACGTAACGCGCGATAAATTACCCGGAACTTCTGCTCTTAGATCAATCCCGGCAGTCAGGCTCATATTTCCGATCCCGGTATAAATACCTGCTCCAATTTTGAACTGCGACATCCAATTATTCTCGAAAGCTATCTGGCGATACGATTGACCGTAACCTAAAGCAAAATCGATGTAAACGGGCAGTGAACGATTCGCTTTACGATTCATCTCAACGTCATTTAAAGTAACAGGGACAGTAAAAATCATCGCTTTCTGTCCTAATAAACGATCATCCTCCTTGATCTCTGCTAACAATTGTTTGCCATCTGAATTCGGAACAGATTGTGTTTTTTGTAGAATTGGAACAAATGTTTTCTGATCCAGAATGCCAGCCGGATTTTGTACGGTATGTACGATATTTCCAGTGTTTTTGCGGGTTTCAAAATCCGATAATCGGGGTTGTTGTTTCACTGGCTTGTTCGCTTCTGACACATTGGAAACCGGAGCCGAAGATTGGGAAACTTTATCAGGTATAGTAAATGATTGTTGAGGTGTTTGATCTACTGCTGGTTTCTGAGCCAGAGATTGTTCGTTTCTAGTCCAGCCGAACAAAGTAAGCCCGATGATTCCCAGTACAACAGGAATTCCTCCAACAGTAAACCAAAAAATAATCCCTTTGCGTTTCTTAACCGGCAGCATAGATTCTACTTCTGCCCAATACGCATCATCAAAAGCAGGAACAGTAACCTGGTCAGCAGCTTCCTTGAAAAGCATGTCAAGATCTTGATCTGAAAAATGAGAATTCTGACTCATATTGCGAATTTGTTTTCAGAAACCACTTCCATTTCCTGCAATAAATCGCGCAGCTGTTTTCGTGCTGTAGATAAATGCCATTTTGAAGTTCCTTCTGTCATTTTTAATAACTCACCTATTTCTTTGTGGGAAAATCCTTCAATCACGAACAGGGAAAACACCTGTGCGCTCGTTGACGGGAGCTGATCCAACAATTTCATGATAGCTTCCACACCCAAATCGCTCTCAGCGTTATTTTGGTGCGAATCGGCATGATATGCCAATTCAGATTCATTTTCAGTAACACTAATGTGTGCATTGTGATTCTTATTTTTCCGATATTCATCGATGATCACATTAGCCATAATCCGCTTGGCCCAGGAGTAAAAGTTCAGGGTAGTTAAATCAATAGCATCCAATCCCTTCACAATTTTCAAGAAACCATTATTGAGCACAAAACGTGCGTCTTCATGGTTTGTGTTATATCTCATACACATCTTGATGAAGTTCATGTAGCAAAACTCGTACACCATCTTTTGTGCCCGCCGGTCGTTCTTTTGACAGGCCTTCAATATTTCGGTGTTCAATTGCATGCTATATACCAGAGATTTTATTTGGCGTTGATTATGCAAGTTACTAAAATTAATATGCTCCTTCTATACATATTGTCCTAAACGGCTTATATTTGGGAATGGTTGGTAAATACAATAATATATGTTGACTTTAAATTTAATTCGACATGCCAAAACGGAGTTGAGATCCGCAACCGGCGGAGATAAAGAACGTGAATTAGCTCCGAAAGGAGTTTCTCAGTCGAACGTACTTGGAAAGAATATCCGGATTCAATTTGTTGAATTAGGGGAGGTTCATGTTTCGGTTGCTTTTCGAACACAGCAGACATATTCAATCATTCAGCAGCATTTGGGAACCAAACATCCTTTTCAGCTACACAACCATCTTTACTTAGCAAACCGCGGGCAGCTTTTTACATTTTTACAAACTCTTCAGGAGAAAACTGTAACATTGGTTGGTCATAACGAAGGAATTTCGGAATTGGCTACCTATTTACTGGGCGAAGACATGGAACTAAGAACTGCCGAAATGATAACAATGACGTTTCCGTTCAGCAACTGGGCAATGATCAGTGGTGGGACTGCTAATCTTCATTCCCGTTATCGTCCGCAGGTTTTTCTTCCTGAGCCTGTTGTGGTTTAATGTGATAGACAATATGTAAGGCCTGCTGCTGTCTTTGGATGAGCTCTTCCTGAATTCTGCGCAACTGTTCCGATTCTTCCTGTCTCTGAATCCACTGACCTTCAAAATCCGGTGGTTCAATTCCGAGTTCATGTTCAATTTCATACTGGAATTTTTTTCGCACGGGGCCGTGTTTTCTGAATACAACCGCCAACGATAATCCAATCAATAATCCGGCGAAATGTCCTTCCCACGAAATACCTTTCTCATTTGGGAAAATTCCCCAGATCATGCTGCCGTATATAAAACTAACAGCTAATGAAAGCACCTGCAGATTTCGGACCTGTTTGAAAAACCCTGAAATGAACAGAAAACCAAAAAGAGCATACAATACACCTGACATTCCGATATGCACGTGACCGGATTCAGCGAACAACCAAACCAATAAACCGGTGCCAAACCATGAAATCCCTAACACACGCCAGGCAATATCCCGGTAATAATAGAATAGTGCACAGGTCAGAATGAGGAATGGAATAGAATTATTGAGTATATGCTCGTAATTGTCCGGATCGTGAAGCAAGGGCATAAAAAACAATCCGTACCAGTGCGACCATTCTCCGGGTTTTACACCCAGATTAACAAGCGAATGGCCCATGACTTTTTCTGCCCACCAGGCTACGAGCATCATCAGCTCAATGAGCAGCGGATAAATGATGCTTTCTGCAGCAGAACCGTATCTATAGTTTGATGTTTTCACAATCGCGGTTTCGTCAAAAAACAAACCGTGAATAAAACCCCGTCAAAAAGACCGAATTACTGAATTTTTGTGATATTTCATTCGCTTTACCCGACAAAACGTCCGAAAAGAGATTTACATCATTTTATACAACACCAGACATTCGTATGAATCTTAGCGCCCCGATTCCAATCTGAGAGCTGTTAAATTTCAATGGAAAAGTTTCTATACTATTAATAATTTCACAGAAATAAATTTGTAAGCAACTATTTCTGTATATTATCATTCTATAACTGTAAAAGATTACCAAAAAGGATAACCTTGAGTCACCCGCTCATAGAAAAGGTTGTGCTTTTCAAGTTGGATGCTACATATGAAACAACAAAGAACATTTACTGCACGCTATTTTATTTATGTGTTCACATTAAGCATGTGCGCCTGTATGTTGATTGCTACCCCAGCTTGTAAAAAGAAGAAACCTATAGAACCTATTCCACCCGCAGTAGTTGATACAACAAGTGTTTCGGTGAACCTGGAAAGCGTTCCTTTCCCGGAATTGTCCGATTATCGGTTTTTTACCGGTAACATGAAAGATCAAACCCCCAATGATGGGGTTATTCCTTATGAACCTGCTTCCGGATTATTTACCGATTATGCTCACAAAAAACGATTCATTTGGCTCCCTGAAGGAACCCAGGGAACTTATGTGAACGATCATACTATTTTGGATTTACCTGTTGGAGCCGCTTTAATCAAAACATTCTATTATGATAACGTGCAGCCTTCGGGAAATACACGAATCATCGAAACACGGATTATGATCCGAAAAGCCAGTGGCTGGATCTTCGCAAATTATGTGTGGAACGACGAACAAACTGAAGCTTACCTGGATCTGAACGGAAGTTATACGAATATCAGCTGGATGGAAGGGAGCGAGGTGAAATCTACCGCATACCGGATTCCTTCGGGAACGGAATGTCAGACTTGCCATAAACTGAACGACCAACCCATTCCGATCGGAATTAAGCCACAAAACATGAATATTGATTACCCGTATTCGAGTGGAACACAAAATCAACTTCAGAAATTAATATCTATCGGTTATTTGGCGAACAATCTTCCGGGAAACATTGTTTCTACAGTGAATTACATGGATCAAACAAAAACCATTGATCAGCGTTTCCGATCGTATGTAGATATTAACTGCGCACATTGTCACAGTGAAGGAAAACATTGCGATTACAGACCAATGCGATTAGCATTCTCAGAAACATCCGACCCGATCAATCTCGGATTGTGCGTGGAGCCGGAAGAATTTATTAACTCAACACTTGCTTACATTATTAAACCAAGTGATAAAGTCAGATCCATGATGTATTATCGTTTAGGATCAACGGTACAAAGTGAACGCATGCCTTTGCTCGGAAGAAGTCTCGTTCATGAAGAAGGGCTTCAGCTATTGGAAGACTGGATCAATTGGAAAACTACCTGCAATTAAATACAGTGAACTACAAATATTAATTAATAAAACCAGACGCTATGAAAACAAACATTACTTTACTTTTTTTAATGGGACTTCCGTTGCTTTCGCAAGCGCAGAACACCTGTGCCACGGCCTCTGCAGTTGTTGCAGGAACTTATGTGGTTTCGGCAGTTGACGGTTCTGAGGTTCCGGCAGTAATTTGTGCTGAAAACGGTACCGGAGCTACAGCCGGAGAATGGTATAAATATACCCCAGGTGCTGATTACACTGTAACAGTTACAACAGATTTAGCGGCAACAGCAGGAGTTGATACACGCGTTCACATTTACTCGGGAACTTGTGGTTCACTGGTTTGTGTTGAAGGTGACGACGACGGAGGAAGCGGATTAACTTCAACAACAAGCTTCAACGTTATTGGTGGAACAACTTACACCATTGCGTTTGATAACCGCTGGTCTTCAGCAGGATTTAGCTTTCAGATCACAGAAAGTCCGATTGTAGAGCCAATTACACCACCGGTAACGTTTACTCCATACAATTTCCCAACTATTAGCGGAACTTACGGGCTCGCGGTAGTAGATATGAACGGTGATTTCCTGGATGACATTGTTACTGTTTCTGCTTCAAGTGTTCAGATCTTGTATCAGCAAACTTTTGGAGCGTTTGTTACAACTACAATTCCTACTTCCACTACAACTTTCCAACCTAGCTGGAGTTTAGCAGTTGGTGACATAGACAAAAACGGATTCAATGATATTATGTACGGAAGCGGTTCAGGAGTAACTTTCATGATCGCAAATGCAACAGGAACAGGGTTTACAGAAGTTTCAGGGCCGGAATATGTTTTCTGCCAAAGAACCAATTTCGTTGACATTAATAATGACGGAAACCTGGATGCGTTTTCATGTCATGACGTTGATCCGAATGTTTACTATATCAATGACGGAAACGGAAATCTGACTTTCCACCAGGGTGGACTTGGAGATCATACGGAAGGCGGAAATTACGGTTCGATCTGGACGGATTATGACAATGACGGTGACCAGGATCTTTTCATTGCAAAATGCCGTGGCGGAGGTTCCACAGCAAAGATCAACGAATTACACCGAAACGATGGTGGTGGCAATTATACGGATGTTTCTATCATTTCAAATATGGCTGACCCCATTCAAACATGGTCTTCTGCATGGAACGATTATGATAACGACGGGTGGATGGACGCAGTGATTGGTGCAAGCTCAACTGATGACGGGACACATAAACTGATGAAAAATAATGGCGACGGAACTTTCTCAAATATTTCAGTAGGATCAGGCTGGCAGGAAAATACAAGCTTGAGTATTGAACACGTTTCGTTTGATTTTGACAACGATGGTTTTACGGACGTACTCGGAGGTGGCAGCAAAATTATGTTCAATAACGGAGACATGACCTTCTCGCCAAGTGTTTATGCATTTACGAGTGGCTCAGTAGGCGATTTGAACAACGATGGTTTCCTGGATATTCGTAACGGAAGTACTATATATATGAACGACCGCAATGAGAATAACTGGATAACGATCAATCTACAGGGAATTCAAAGTAACTCGAATGGAATTGGTGCCCGCATTGAAATCTATGGTGATTGGGGAAAACAAATCCGCGATGTGCGCAGTGGTGACGGATTTCGTTATATGAACACATTAAATGCTCATTTCGGAATTGGTGAAGCAACTGAAATCGATTCTGTATTCATCAAATGGCCGTCAGGACACATTGACAACATCATCAATCCGGATATCAATGTTCCATTAACTGTAGTTGAAGGATCGAGCCCATTGAGCTTATTGGAAATCGACGGTAAAAAACTGACATTATATCCTGTTCCTGCAATGGATTACGTTACCATTGAGAATTTTGATTTGCTAGACGTAAAAACTATTCATATTTACACCCAGTTAGGTGAAGAAGTATTGGAAACAGCTAAGAAAGATTCCAAAATCGGAATTTCAACACTTGCTGCCGGAAAATATTTCTTAGTAATTGAAACGGCAGACGGCAAGAAATATGCAGAGTCGTTTGTGAAGATGTAAATAAACTTTATTTAATGTTGAAAAGGATCTGTTCAGTGAGCAGGTCCTTTTTTCTTATGCTGCAACGCCTATACTGATGGCATGCCGCTCAAGCTTAGCGATGACACAGAGAAATGCCGACGAGCACATACGCAGATGTCGACAAGACTACTAAAGTATAAATCTGATTTTGATATATTTACGATTTCCTCGTCAGACTGAAT